>CAYZJQ010000015.1:0-28359 GCA_964478805.1 uncultured Halobacteriales archaeon
TGGACTGGCTGTCTACTCCGATTCCCTGCTCCTCATTGACGCACTGGAGCGACACAACGTGTCAGATCTCACCGAGTTAGAGACGAATGTCCTCGTGAACATCTACACGCTCTGTTCGGATGTGCAACGGAACGCAAACGAGTTCCGACAGGATGTCGCCGACGTACTCCTCGACCGACTCCATCACGACCAACCGGTCCACGGGCAATACGGGTCCGTCCAGCGAACATCACGCCGAAATCGGTCACTCAAAGACGAGGACGACGTGCTGGAGCTGCTGGAAGATGCTGGGATTGCGCGTGAACGTGTCATGAGCGTCGATTCGAACAAAGTGGCCGAAGCCCTAGACGTGACTGAGATAGCCGAGTCGGATATCTACGAAATATCTGAAAGCGAGTACGTCCGGAAAGCCGAAGTCGATGAAGATGTCAAGGAGTCACGTCTCCAAGGACTGAAAGACCGCTTAGCTGCCAGCGACGATGCGGAGTCCGACGAACTACGTCAAGAAATCGAAGCGCTTGAAGAGCGTATCGATGACCTCACCAGTTTCAGCAAAGGCACTCAAATGAAAGGGTAGTTGACTGCTCCAGCAAACGACGCTCAACGGCAGTGAGCGAGACAAATAGTATTTAAAAGAATCGGCTAGAATGCTGGGAGGCGGCATCCTCTCACGAATTCACGATTAGAACAGAGCGTCCGGTCCTCGCTCCCTGCTGCCGATCCCACGGACGGAACGACTTTCCCCCCACCACTCCCAGCCGACGACGGATGTCGACCATCGTCCGTCTGAAGCGCCCGCTCCGCTACGTCATGGGACTCGGGTACGTCGCCGCCGGCCTCGCGCACTTCCTCGCGCCGGACGCCTACGAGCAGGTCGTCCCGCCGGCGTTCCCTCGCAAGCGTACGCTGGTGTACCTCTCCGGCGTCGCCGAGGTAATGCTCGGTACTGGCGTCATCTTCGAGCGGACGCGCCGGGCCGCCGCGTGGGGACTGCTTGCGTTGCTCGCGGCTGTCTTCCCGGCGAACGTCCACATGGCGACGGCCGACGACCTCGAGCTCGACGGGGTGTCCGCATGGGCGACCGATCTGCCGCGGGCCCTGCTATGGGCACGCTTGCCGATGCAGGGCCTGCTGGCACTGTGGGCCTGGTGGCACACGCGCCCAGACGGCTGATAGCTCACGACCCCAACTCGGCCAGAGGAAAGTAATGTTCGCCGCCGAACATACGGACCGATGAATACGAGATTCGCCGTCGTCGGCGTCGCACTGGTCGTCGCCGCGGGCGGTGCGGCCGCATTCGTGGTCGGGATCGGCCCCTTCACGGGAAGCGGCAGTGACCCAGTAGGAACGCCCGAGGGCGCGCCGGAGTCGACCGGGACAGTGTACGAGGTCAGGAACAGTGGCGGCACCGACGGTGGCGATGGCGACGACGGGAGCGACGATGCAACTGCGACGGCCACGCCGGCCCCGCCGCCGTTCGCATTCACCATTGACAGCATCGAGCAGTGCGGCCAGACCTGCCGTGACGTGACGACGACCGTCTCCAACCAGCAGCAGACGAGCGCGTCGGACGTGGTTGTGTACACGCGCATCTACGCGGGTAACTCTACCGCCGAGAGAGACAAGATGTGGGAGGGGCTCAACGAGGGCGGGACGCTCGAGGCGGGTGGATCAGCCACCCGTACCGACCGGGTCGAGCTGTCGCTCGTCGAGGCCGGGCAAGTGCAGAACAACGACGGTTGGATCACCATCGTCACCACCGTCGAGTCAGCTGAGACGACGATCACGTTCAAGAACAACCGCAACGTACTGTGATCCCATCCCATCGCGCGGGCGCGGGTCACTCCGCTGCGAGCCACCCGCTCCGATAGAGCCCTCCGGCGACGAGTACGGTGGCTGCCAGCGCGGCTCCGGCCGCGAGTGCGCCGGTCGGGTCGGGGACGAGCAGCGTCCCGAGCGGGAGTCCAACCGCGGCACCGACGAACAGACAGACGACGAGTCGACGGAGGTCCGTGGCCACGACGGTGTCTCTCGGATCATCAAGAAAGCGTTGGCGGTTCAGTACGTCACGGTCGCCGTGAGGATGCCGAGCGTCTGGCCCACACCGACGAACGCGAGCGCTGGGAGGACGAGCCCGGGCATAGCGACAACACCGTAGCCGAACAGCGCCGCTCCGCCCCCCGAGCAGACCCCCCCAATGGTGTAGACGCGGGCGCGCTCGTCGGCCGGGAGGACGCGCCCGGTGTACCAGAGCGCGACGGCCGGCAGGACGGCCCAGCCGCCGATAGCGACGGCCGCGGCGGTCAGATTACCGACCCCCACACCGTAGCCACCGAGGAGCGTGACCGGCACGCCGACGACAATGACCGCCAGCCACGCGCGGAGCACGGGGTGGGTGCGCATCTCTTCATAAGAGAGGGTGGCGAAAGCGACCAGCAGTACGGCCATCACGCCGTGACCGATAAGCACCGATCGCGGTGCCAGCGCGCCGACGTGTGACGCGGCGGTAAATCCCCACGCAAGTGGGACGAGTCCGGCCGGCGCGGTCTCGCGGAGTCGTCTGAGCATGGCTTGTCTGCGAGCGGCGGTGTCAAAACCGCACGGGGTCGCCGTCCTCGACCGCCCCGCGTGCCACCAAACGGCACGCGAATCGACGAACCCACATCCTTATGAGTGGTCGCGGCGTCAGTCTGGTTGCAATGGCGACAGGCAAGGTTGACTTCTTCAACGACACGGGCGGTTACGGTTTCATCGAGACTGAGGATTCGGACGAGGACGTGTTCTTCCACATGGAAGACGTCGGCGGCCCGGACCTCGAGGAGGGCCAAGAGGTCGAGTTCGACATCGAACAGGCCGAGAAGGGTCCGCGCGCGACGAACGTCACGCGCCTGTAGACCCGCCCACGAACGCACTCTCCGCCCGGTCGGTCTCTCGGTTCGGTCGGAGCATCGCAGCAGCCCGGACGGTCGCTCCGACCGTCTTCTCGCTGTCTTCTTGTCCGCGAGCGACTGCTTTCCCGGCCGTCACTGACGTGAGCGTTCCGCACTGTCGGCTGCAGGTCGGCCAGTAGTGTACTGGTCACTGGCTCGGTCGAACGGGGGCGATCAACATCGACTTGTTCGAGACTCAAAGAGGAGCTGTGGCGCGGTAGAACAGCCGCATCGGCAGACCTGTCGTATCCCGTTCGGGATCTGGGGGAAGCGTCCGAAGCTCGCCCGGACCGCGTCGGGCCGTATATGCCAGCGCGGCGGCGTCAAGGACGTCTTCGACCCGGACGTCTGTGCCGGCGACCGCCTCTGCAGCCGACTGGACGGTCGGCGGCGCGTCGCGGTCGAACTCCGCGAGCGTACGCAGCCGCTCCGCGTAACCGCCTGCAGTCGTCCGGTCATACGCCATCGGCTCACCGGCAAACGCCCGGAAACACAGCTCCGGGTGCGCCTCGCCGACGACTTCACGACTCTCCGGTACCTCCTGAAGTAGTTCATCGACGGCGGCGATAGCTTCGCTCGCGGCGAAGGCCGCTCGTGAGAGTTTGGAACCGGTCTTTCGCTGCATTGTCCGCTCAGCAGCCGGAAAGCGACGCTTGCGCGTCGCCTCGCGCACTGGCGGCGTTGTCACCGTCGCAGCCCTGTTACCGAGGGCCTCCCGTGCCAGCCGGTCCGGCTGTCGCTCGGGGTCGCCGTCCTCTATTAGCCCGACAGGGACGTCGACAAGCACCCGCTCGGCCTGGTCTTCGACGCGGCTCCACAGCTGGCCAGCCTCCGTGTCGACCGCCGCGTCTGCGAACTCGTTTCCTGAAAAGGCGACCGAGACCCACCCCTCCGACGACCAGTGAGCGCCGACGAACAGCGGGTCGGCGGCGGGATCGGTGTCCATACTCGGTGTCGGCGCTCATCGGACAAAAAAGGGGGGTCGGACGCGCGTCCGACGCGGGCGCTTGTTGGCTCAGGTCGTGCACCTCGCTCACCTGCGCTCTTCTGGTCGGTCGCTCCCGACTGTCGGAGCGATCATATAGACGACACAACTGCGCGTCCGGGCCTCAAGCCTCTGTCGGCAGTATCGGTGGCGCTGCCGCGCCCCTGTCGCTCGTACGTGGCGGTTCGGTCGGTCACGTGACCTCTGGCTTGCCTATGGGTGGCGGTGGCCGGTTCCGCGCACAGCAGTGGCACTGCTCTCGGCGAGCGCGCTGTCTCCCTCTCGTTGCGCTTGTGACCCTCGATCAATCCTGGGGCCTGCGGACTCTCGAAACCCGTGTGCTGCCCGCTCGGTCGGCCCGCCACCGCCAGTCGGTTGACTGGCTCACTCCCGTGGTTGATCAGGCAGCGATTGTGCCAGTCGTCTCCAACTACACCAGGCTTTGATCTCACTTTGATGTCAACCCTCAAGCCTCGCCATGTCTGCGTCGCTTAATTCGAGATCACGGGCGGCGACGTTTGCTTCGAGATGGTCGATGTTCGCAGTGCCGGGGATGGGAAGCGTCACCGCCGAGCGGCCAAGCGTCCACGCTAGTGCAACTTGATACCGCGAAGCGTTGTGGCGGGCGGCCACCGTGTCGATACCCGCTACGTTGCTGAGGTCGCCCGCCCCGAGCGGGAACCACGGAATGAAGCCAATACTATACTCTTCACAGGCCGCGAGCACGCGCTCATCCTCCTCGGGGCGGTGTGCGACGTTGTAGCGGTTCTGGACGGTTGCGATATCGACGATCTCGCGGGCTGTCTCCAGCTGATCGACAGTGACGTTCGAGAGACCGACGTGGTGAACGATCCCGTCGTCTTTCAACTCCGCGAACGTCTCGATGCTCGTCTCAAAGTCGGTGTCGGGGTCGGGTCTGTGGAGCTGGTAGAGGTCGATCTCGTCGACGCCGAGCCGGTCTCGCGAGACAAGTACCTGGTTGCGGATGTAGTCGGGATCGCCGTGGGGCAGCCAGTCGCCGCCCGCTTCCCGGAGAAGCCCAGCCTTTGTCGCCACGACGGCCCTCTCCGGAGCGCCCGTCTCGCGTAGCAGGCGCTCGCTCGCCCCCGGCCCATAGGAGTCGGCAGTATCAATGAAGTTGACGTCAAGTTCGAGCGCACGACGAACGACTGCGCGGGCGTTCTCTTCGTCCGCCGGTGCTCCGATGATGTTCTCGCCACAGAGCCGCATTGCCCCGAAGCCGAGTCGGTTCACCGTCAGGTCGCCGCCGATATCGAAGGTCTGGTCCATACCACGCCGTCCCGTGCTGACATGTTAGTCTCTCCGCCGTCGGTCAACGCCGAGCGTTCAAGTAGCGTCGCCACGTTATCGACTCGCATGCAGGTACGCGACGCCGTCGAGGCGGACGCCGCGCGGATGGCGGAACTCGCCGGCGCGCCCGCCGACGTGATGCGCAACCTCGTTCACGATCGGACGGTCGCCGTCGCCTACGAGGGGGACACCGACCCGGACCCGAGTGCTGACCACCCCTACGAGGACGAACGAACGCTGGGATTCGTCTCCTACGACGCACAGGCCGGCACCGTCCACATCACTCAACTCGAGGGGACGCCACCAGCCTGCGAACGGCTACTTGAAGAGCCGATCCGCTTTGCCGCCCGCGAGGGCATGGGTGTCGAACTGCTTGTCGCCGCGGACGACGATCTACGAGAGGTCGCCGAACGTGTCGGCTTCACTGAGCGCGGTCCCGGCCCACGTTTCAAAGACGTGCCGACGGTTCGCTACCGCACTGAACCGTAGCTATCGGTCGCGCGACGATGGGTGCCCGTGACGCCGCCAGGCGAGGGCTGCAGCCGCCACCCCGGCGGTGGCGAGCGTACCCCGGAGCACCACGGTCCCGAAGCCCCCACCGAGCAGCGCCCCCTCCTCCGGGCGGTCGACACCGGTTGCGACCACGAGGAACACCGACCCATCGTGGATGACGAGCAGGCGGCCGTCCGGGTCGGCCGCAACGGCCGCCAGCTGGTGGTCGGTCGCGATTCCCCCCGTCTCGATAGCACGCTGGAGGGGGTCCGGGTCACGGAGCGTGCGGAGCTCCGTCGCGACCGTCCGGCGAACACGCTCGCGAGGGACGGGCTCGACGCGCATCCCCATCGTGTCGTTCACCGTCGTCCTCTCGACCCGGTAGTAGCGCTCTCGAACAGCTGGGGAATCGGGTTCCGACGCGGCGTAGTAGAGGTACTCGTAGCGAGGCTCACCAACGGTGACCGTCGGGCCCGCCGTGGCGCGGATGTACGGCTCGCAGGCCGCCGGTGGCTCGGTCACGCCGCAGTCGAGCACCTCGGGGTCGCGACGCACGTCTGTCCAGTTGCCGTCCTCGAAGTCGGTCGTTTCGACGTCGTACGCTCGGTAGGTGTAGCGCGGCTCGTCGGCAGCGGGCACGAGCCAAACCGGGTTCGCGACCAGCAGGACGCCGACGAGTGCCAGCGCCAGCGGCGGCAGGCGGTCCACGGTCGGTCCTGAACTGTGCGTAAAAAGGGTCTTGTGGCGGACTGGTCAGTCGTCGGCAGGTGTCGGGTCCGTCGCCGTCCCGGTTGCACCGACTGAGGGGCCGGCGTCGATAGCTTCGACGACGAGCTCGGCGACGTCAACGATCTCGATGTCGTCCTCGAAGTCACCGGTCTTGCGGCCGTCCTCGTACATCGTCATGCACATCGGACAGGCGACGACGAACTTCTC
Organism: uncultured Halobacteriales archaeon; assembly: GCA_964478805.1. Classification (GTDB taxonomy): domain Archaea; phylum Halobacteriota; class Halobacteria; order Halobacteriales; family Haloarculaceae; genus Halosegnis. The sequence goes on from CAYZJQ010000015.1 coordinate 6,655, forward strand.
GACGGCGCTGCCGGCGTCGGTGTCCTCAAGCGCCTCACGGAGGCGTTCCTCGCTCGGCTTCTCATCCTCCTCGTGTTCGAGCCAGAGACCACCGCCCCCTCCACCACAGCAGTAGGAGTCGGCGCGGTTGCGCGGCATCTCGTGGAGTTCACAGCCCGTCGCGCGCACGAGCTCACGCGGCGCTTCGTACTCGTCGTTGTACCGGCCGAGGTGACAGGGATCGTGGTAGGTAACGGTGTACTCGAGCTCTGTTCCCGTGAGGCCGAGGGCCCCGTCCGCGACGAGTTCCTCCACGACCTGCGTCCAGTGGTAGACGTCGATCTCACCATCCGGGTTCCACGGCTCTTCGACGTCGAACGGCATCACGGGGTCGTCGGCGAACTCCGCGAAGTCGACCTCTGGATACTCGTTTTTGAACGTGTTGTACGAATGGGGATCCGTACAGACGAGCTTCTCGAACTCACAGTCGTTCCACGTTTCAACGTGGTGGCCTGCGAGCTCGACGAACAGGAACTCCTCGCCGACACGTCGAATGTCGTTGCCGTCGTACTTCTCGTCGTCAAACAGAATGCCGAAGCTCGCGTCGGCGGCATCGAGGATCCGGGCGAGCGACCGTGCGACCTGCTTGTTGCGGTCGTCGTAGCTGGGGTAGTCGCCGACGTACCAGAGATACTCGACCTCTTGCTCTCGGGCATCGGCGACCTCGACGTCCACGTCGTCGGTCCAGTCGCCGCGGTTGCGCTGGGAGTTGCCGAACGTATTCCCCTTCTGCATCACGTTCTGGAAAACCTCCTGGAGGCTTGGCTGGATGTCGCCTTGGTCGGTAAGTTGGCGGTTCAGCCGGGTGAAACTCTTGAGATGCTCGATCTCCACGGGGCAGGCGTCCATACAGGCCATACAGGACATGCACGACTCCATCGTCTCGGCGGCGATGACGCTGTCTCCCCCGTCGGCGATGATCTCCTTGCTCTCGCCGCCCGCGTCGACGGACTCCCGGTAGGCCTTCAGATCGAGAATAACGTCACGGGGGTCGAGGTTCCGACCCGATGCCTTCGCCGGGCACACCGACGAGCAGCGGCCGCACTTGGTACAGGCATCCTGATCGAGCAACTCCCGCCACGAGAAGGAGTCGATGGACTCGGCACCAGTGTCGGCGTCGAGGTCAGCGGGCACACCGGGGAGGCGCTTACCGGCCTTTTCGTCGCGCGTGACGACGTTTGCGAACGAGGAAATCATGTGGAACGGCTTCGCGTAGGGGATGACGGCGATAAAGAGGAACGCGAGCAGAGCGTGGCTCCACCACATCACGGGGTAGGCGGCCTCGGCCATCCCAGGCGTGAGGCCGCCGACCTGTAACACGTCGGCGACGAACCAGCCAACAAAAGAGACCCGCTCAAAGGCAATGTACTGAACGCCCGCACTCGTGACCTCGGCAGTCCCGAGGATCCGAAGCCCTTCTTGAAGATAGCCGCCGACGCCTAGAAGGAACAGCGACCACACGAGGAAGTCGTCCTCCCACGACGTGTGCTTCCCGTGGAGCCGGTCGTTTTGCGACACGTAACGGCGCCACATCGCAATGCTGACCCCGACAACAAACAGCAGGCCCATCGCGTCCATCACAAGCGAGTAGGAGAGATAGAAGTCGCCAACAAAGAAGGACCGGCGCTCGCCGGTGAGCAGCGCGGTGAGGTTACGGTAGATATCGATATCGATGGCAAGGATCGTCGTTCCGACGAGCAGCGTGAGGAACCCCCAGAGAATGAACGCATGCATCAAACCGCCGACGATATCGCGGTCAAACTGCTTCTCGTTGGAGCCGACGATCTTCGCCGCGCTGACGACCCGCCCAGGAAGGTCGTCGAGACGGTCGAACCAGTCGTCATCCCCGCGGGCATAGCGGGCAAACCGCTCGTAGACGCCGTATCCGAAGACGACAAGCGTGACTGCGGCTAAGTAATAAAAGACGAGTTCGCCTACCGGAGAGATACCCCAAAACGTCTCTCTGGTCACCTGTCCCCCACTCTGCAGCGGGACCGTGCCGAACATACCCACGAACAGGGGACGTTGCGCTTAAATCTTCCCACACCGGGGGCTCGCTGGCTGGCGGTTCGCTCATAGGAACGCGGCGACGAGCAGCACGGCTCCGAACAGCAGCGCGGGCACATCTGCTGAGGCGAACCGGAGCGCAGGGAGCGTCGGGTTCCACGCAAGACACCGCGCCTGGAGGGCGAGGCTAAACATGTCCGCACGGCGGAACGCCCGGTTCAGCCCACCGATTGTGATGAGTCGCATCCGTTCGCGGACTGACTGCTCGTCCCCGAGTCGAGCTCGCGATGCCGCACGGATCTGAGTGAGATCGCGCCGAAGCACGGGGAAAAACCGGAAGACGAAGGCGACACCCAAGCCGAGGAACTGCCCAGGTTTCCCGGGAATGGTCCGTTGGATGGCGGCTCTTGAGTCACGGACTGACGTTGTGCGGACGTACACGGCCGCGACGAGCAGCAGGAGGATAGTCCGGTACGAGGCCAGCGCTGGAACCCGCGCTGCTGCGGGCGAGAATCCGAGCGGTGCGAGTGTCACTCCCTCGAGCAGCGGCCCCCCGACCAGCAGCGGCAGCGCGACCCACACCTCGGCGAGTGCGGCGACCGGGGAGGTGCGGGCGACCAGCAATATCCCTGCGGTGAGGCCGGTCATCACTGCGAGTCCGCGGGGGGTTGTGTGGGCGAACGCGACTGCGGCGAAGCCGACTTGAACGAACAGTTTCGTACGAGGGTCGAGCCGGTGGGCGATTGTATCCCCCGGCTCATAACGAAAGCTCACGGTGGGCGCACATCAAAGGCGGCCAATCGGTCGTGCGCCTCGTCGGGCGGCGCATCAATCGCTACTTGTCCGTCGCGAAGGACGATGATCCGGTCAGCGCGCTCGAGGTGATCACGCAGGTCATGGGTAACGACAATGACGCCCGTTCCATCGCGAGCGAGATCGTCAAGCCTGGCGATGACCTCTCGGCGAGCGAGCCAGTCCAGCCCGGCGAAAGGCTCGTCGAGGACAAGGTGGTCTGGCTCCATCGCGAGCGCGCCGGCGACCGCAACCCGGGTCTGCTCGCCGCCGGAAAGTTCGTCGATACGCTCGTCGCCACGCCCGTCAAGATTGACAGTCGCAAGCGCGGTGTTGACGCGTCGGTCAATCTCCGCGCGAGGAAGCCCAAGGTTCTCGGGGCCGAACGCCACGTCCGCCGCGATCGTCGCGGCGACGAAGCCGTCCCGGGGATCCTGAAACGTCATTCCGACGGCTGTTCGGGCGGCGACGGGGTCTTCGCTCGCTTCGACGCCGTTTACCCGCACTGTCCCCTCGTCGGGGGTCAAGAGGGCATTGAGATGACGCACGAGGGTCGTCTTCCCGGAGCCGTTCGCACCTGTGAGGATGACGTACTCGCCCGCTCTGATGCGGAGCGAGACACCATCGAGCGCCGCGGTCTCGCCGTAGCGGTGGACGAGCTCTTCGACCTCGATCATGGTGTTAGGAGGCTCTGATCGCGCCGCTGCGGACGATGCCGACAGCGACGACGGCTTTCAGAGCCTCTGCTGGAATGAAGGTGAGTGCCCCGCCGACGACGGCCGCCTCCAAGCCCAGTCCACCGATGAAGATCAGCCCGACGATACCGAGCGCGTAGATAACGACCGTCCCCAGGGCGAGCGCGACGACCAGTCGCGGCAGCGAAACATCGATTGCTGCGCCGGTCCCGATACTCCCGTAGACGACCGCACCGATCACGAAGGCGGCCAGTGGGTACGACCACAGGTACCCCGCGGTCGTTCCGAGGAGGTTGCCGAACCCGGCTGTCCCGCCGAGAAACACCGGCGCACCAAGCGCGCCTGCCGCGAGATACAACACCATCGACGCCCCTCCCCAGACCGGACCGAGCAACAACCCCGCGAGGAAGACGCCGAGCACCTGCAGGCTCACCGAGGTTGGCGATACTGGATTCGGGAAGGTCACGTACGCGAACGCCCCGGTCAATGCCGCTAACAGCGCCGCACGTCCCAAGTTCACGACTACCTCGTCGCCGACGAGGTCCACGTTCCGGGTGTCGGTACTCACACAGACCGCCTCCCTGTCGGAATCATGCCGTCGAAATGTTCTCGTAAACCGACTTCGACCTGTCGGTTGACGGCCAGGGTGAGCCCTCTGCCACAATGGTGAATAGTTTCCAGCATCTATACAGCTCTCAATGGACGAGAAGACTGAACAGCTCCGTGATATCTTTCTGGAGGTCTCCGAAGACGGGACGGTGACGGAGCGGCAGGCGGCCAACCGAGGCTCGCTTTCTGCCGACGACTCGGACGTGGCCGAGCGCGTCGCGGCCGTGATTGCGGAGATGCGCGATCGCTACGAGTTCACGACCGGGCTCAATGACGGCACACTGGTCCGGATCGTCCGCGGCTACTATGCGGGCGAGTCAGACACCGAGCTCGCCGATACACTCAGCATCAGTCGCGAGACCGTGGTCCGTGCCCGACTGGAGCTTCACCTCGTCAGGGAGCACGACACCGACGCGCCGTTCGACCTCGGTGATCTTCGCGCGCTGCTTGAGGAGGACGCGAGCGTTGCCGACGCGGCCGCAGAGTTGGGTGTCTCCGAGTCGACCGTCCGCCGTTACCGGCACGTCGTTGCGGCACAGGACGCTGCCCGGGGTGTCTCCGAGCGGTTCCGTTCGGAGTTCGAGGACGCCGTGGGCGAGATCGGCGACCGGATGACGGCCGACGCGAAGGAAGACGGTCTCGAAGACGCAACCGACGGCATGGAAACGAACGTCTCGTTCTAACGTGGTTTTTAACTCTCAGCCGTAGTTCGCGTACCGCTTGGCGCAACCTCCGTTGAGCTCTCATTCTTTTTGAACTCGGTGACCCGCTTGACTCCGCCGTTCGCTCGCGGCCGTCGATGGCTGCCACGCGCCTCCCAGTTGAGTTACCGGGTCGGACAGCCCACCCTGATTGTCTCTTGCAGGCCATTGACTCGGGATGGACTGCGGGTCCGTCTACACTGTGTCGAACGTCCACGGACCGAAGGGCGGCCATCTCCGCGACGTAGCTATCCCAACAGCAGTCGTGTAACTCTTCCGGCATTATCGCCATGATCCACCGCCCGCTATTCTGGTTGGACGATGACGCTCTCTTTGCTGATGTACCGCGCTACGCGTTCGGATAGCGCCCCTCGACAGCATGAAGACCATACAGCGTCGCCCTGGCCCCGAACTTGGCGCCGGCGACGGTCTGGAACGCACAATTAGGGTCACGAAGCGTCCCACAGAGAAAACGTCCATAGATTCCCTACGCGGGCGCTAACTAAAGCGTCCGAGTCCGGTAGCCTCAAACGGGGGTCTCCCCTCGTCGCCGGTAATGGATGTCGGGCGGCTCCGTCTGGTCTGGAGACGCGTGTTCTCGCTCGCGTGGCCCGTGATGACGGAGCAGGTGTTCCGCACGGCGATGCGGACCACCGACGTGCTTGTCACCGCGCTCTTCTCGCCGGCCGCGGTCGTTGCGATCGGGCTCGCAGATCTTTACGCGCGGTTCCCGCTGCGCGTGGGGCTGGGTTTGGGCGGCGGCGCTATTGCGCTCTCTTCACAGGACACAGGCGCGGGCGCGGCCGCAAGCCGTGACGAGGCTGTCACGCAAGCGATCCTCGTCGGCGCGCTTGCGGGAATACCGTTCATTATAATCGGGCTCTTTCTCGGCGGTCCGGCCATCCGTGTGTTCGGGGCGGGCAGCGAGGTCGTCGCCCTCGGTTCGACGTACCTCGCGCTCATCTTCGCGACCGCTCCCGCCCGCCACGTCGCGCTCGTTGTCGCCCGGTCGCTGCAGGGGACCGGCGATACTCGCACCCCGATGTACGTGAACATCGCCGCGAACTCGCTGAATATCGCTGGCTCTGTTGTCCTCGGGCTGGGGCTGTTCGGCGCTCCCCGGCTTGAGGTGATCGGCGTGGGCATCGCGACGGCGGGGGCGAACGTCCTCACTGCCGGGCTTCTGCTCGGCGCTATCGCCACGTCGTGGACGAGTGCAAGCTTCGCCTGGCCGCGCGACCTCGTCATCACGAGACAGTTGCTACAGGTAAGCGCCCCTCGCGTGGCCGAGGGGTTCGCAGCTGGCCTCGCGGAGTTCCCATTTAATGCGCTGCTGCTTGGATTCCCATCCGGAGAGGCGGTCAATGCTGGCTTCCAGATCGGACGGCGGCTCTACCAACAAGTCACCGGCCCGCTGTCCCGGGGCTACAACGTCGCCGCGTCCGTGCTGGTCGGCCAGTCGCTCGGCGCGGGGGACCCGGACAGTGCGCGCTTTGACGGCCGTGCCGTTGCTTTGCTCGGCCTGGTCACTGTCGGGACCGTCGGCCTCGGGCTGGTCGTTGCCGCGCCGACGGTCGTCGGGGTGTTCAGTGATGACCCGGCAACGGCACGATATGGGGCCGCATTTGCCCGCATCTACGGCGCCACGGCGGTCGCGCTGGTTGGGTTTACCTCGCTTTCAGGCGGGCTCCAAGGTGCCAGCGAAACGCGAATCCCCTTCATCGCGCGGACGACGGGGATGTTCGGCGGCTTCCTCGGCGTTTCGTGGCTCGTCGGCTCGGGACTCGGGTACGGCCCGGTCGGCGCGTATCTCGGCATCGCGGCCGCGTATTTCTGGATGGCTCTCGTTGTTGTGTGGGGATTCGAACGGACGGGTTGGGCCGACCGAGCCGCGGAGATGATGGCGGAACGGGGGACGGGGTCGAAGCCAGCGGCCGATTAGCGCTCGTCGAGGCTGGGGAACTCGAGGTTCGTCTGGCCCGTGTAGCGTGCACGCGGCCGGATGAGGCGGTTGTCCGACTGATACTCAAGAGTGTGGCCGATCCAGCCGCCGACACGCGACATCGCGAAGATCGGGGTGAACATGTCGATGGGAACACCGAGTTGGTAGTAGACGGTGCCGGAGTAGAAATCGACGTTCGGTGCAATCCCTTTCGCAGCGAGATTCTTGTCCTCTGCGAAGTGCGTTTCGATGGCATCGGCCATCTCAAACCACTTCGCCTCGCCGGACGTGCGCCCCAGTTCCTCGGCTCGCTTCTCAAGGATGACGGCTCGAGGATCCTTGACCGAATACACGCGGTGGCCCATCCCGGGGACGCGCCACCCCTCCTCCTCACGCTTCCGGTCGACGTACGCGACGGGATCTTCGCCGGACTCATCGATTGCGACAAGCAACTCCATCACGTCTTGATTCGCCCCGCCGTGGAGCGGTCCAGAGAGCGCCCCGATCCCGCCGGTTACCGCAGAGTAGAGGTCCGCAAGCGTCGAGCCGACGACCATCGCGGTGAACGTTGAGGCATTCAGTCCGTGGTCAGCGTGGAGGGTGAGCGCCTGGTCGAACGTCTCCTCGGCCACCTCGTCGGGCTCTTCGCCGGTGAGCATATAGAGAAAGTTGGCGGCGTGACTCAGGTCCTTACGGGGAGCGACCGGTTCCTCGCCGCGCCGGTATTGGTCGAAGGCGGCGAGCACGGTCGGCATTTTCGCCGTAATACGCTGGCCCTTACGCTGGGCGGCCGCCATGGAGGCGGCCTCCTCGTCAGGCTCGGGATCGGGATCCTCCGTCGAGAGAAACGACACGAGTGTCCGGAGAGCGGCCATCGGCTCCTCATCGGCCGCTGCCAGCGCCTCGGCAGTCTCCAACACCGACTCGTCGACAGGTCGCTCGGCCGCCATCGACTCGGTGAACGAGTCGAGTTCCGCTCGTGACGGCAACTCGCCGTTCCACAGCAAATAAAGGACCTCTTCGAAGCGAGCCTTCTCGGCGAGGTCCTCGATGGCGTAGCCTCGGTAGACGAGCGTCCCCGAGTCGCCGTCGATGAAGCTGAGCGACGACTCCGCGACGAGAACCCCCTCCAGCCCCTTCCTGAGTTCGTCGGACATACGACGAGGGTTTTCAGGGCGGTACGAAAAGGGTTATCTTTCACGCACTACCGTGCAGGTTTACCCATCTTACGGCGCATGGTGGCTTTTTGTCCTCGCCTGCTGAATCCACCTGTATGGACTCGGAGGTCGCGTACGAGCCGGTCAGTGTGAAAGCGCTGCTTGCGGAGATGAAAGACACTGCGGAGCTACTCATCGACCTCTCGTACTCGGCCGTCCTCCTCCGCTCCGACGATGTCGCCGAGGAAGTGCTTGAGCTCGAGTCGCGGATGGACGTACTCCAACTGAAGGCTCAGATGGGGCTGTTGATGGCCGTGCGCAACCCTGAGGACGCCGAGACGCTGGCTCCCGCGCTCGGCGTCGTTGGCGCTGCCGAGAAGATCTCCGATGCCGCGGGCGACATCGCAAAGGTCATTCTTGAGGATATCGGCCTCCCTGAGGCGATGCGTGCGGCCCTGCCCGAGTCGGTCGAGACGCTCGTCCGCGCCGGTGTCGGACCAGACTCTGCACTCGCTGGGCGGACACTCGGCAATCTGAATCTCGAGACGGATACCGGCGTCCGTATCATCGCCGTCCGGCGGGCGGGCGACTGGCTCACTGACCCTGGTGCCGAGACACGTCTCCAGACCGGCGATACGGTCTTATTACGCGGGCCAGAGACTGGTGTCGCCGACGTGTTCACCGACCTCACTGGAGCGACCTACGAACCGCCGGCCCCTCCCGGAAATCCGTCGGCGGATCTCGTGCGCGCCATGGACTCGGTCGTCCTGATGAAAGATGTCTCCGAGCTGGCCGTCGATCTCGCGTACGGGGCGGTCCTGTTCAATGACGACGGCCTCGCTGACGAGGTCCACGCGCTCGAAGCCGAGGTCGACGCGCTCCAGTCGCGGTTCGAGGCGTGGACGCTCCGGGCCGCTGCCGAGGTCGACGACCCCGTCTCCCTGCGCGGACTGGTCCACCTCGCGGCCGCGACGGAAGTCATCTCTGACGCCGCTCTTGAACTCAGCGAGGGCGTCCTCCGAGGGCTCGGCACCCATCCCGTCATTCAGGAGGCGGTGCTCGAGTCCGACGAAGTTATTGTCCGCTATGCCGTCGCCGCGGGGAGTGACCTCGCTGACGCGACGCTCGGTGACCTGGAGCTCGGGACGGAGACGGGGATGCGCGTCATCGCGGTCCGGCGCGGCGACGAGTCGCGCGCACCCACTGGGAAGGAGACAGGGTGGGTCGTCTCGCCCGGCTCGGAGACACAGCTCCACGCAGGCGATACGCTCATCGCAAAGGGAACCCGGGCGGGCGCCGAACGGCTGGCCGCGCTCGCGGGCGCCCACGTCGACCTCCCGTGACTACTGCTGTCGGGCGAGCCGGACCGCGCTCCCGACAGTGAGTATCATCGCCACAAGCAGGCCAGTTCCGACAGCGAGGACGAACCCGAGCGCCACGTAGGCGGCGTCGGAGTAGGCGCCTTGCGGCCCGGTGACAGCGCCGTACGTGAGGAAGGCGGCAATGACGGTCCCGAGGACGAGCCCGACGGCCGCGTTCCGCCGAACGTTCAACGCCGCGACGAACCGGGCCGTCCCAGGTCGCTCAGGTGGCTCCTGTGGCACAGTTTGGGTAGGGCCCTACCGGACAAATGGATTCTGACTCCAGCCGACCGGCAGGCTCAACTCGCCAGCCTCTGCTCCTCACGTATGGTCCAGTGCTGGCTCGTCGAACGCTCGTACAACGACCGCGACTTGGTGACACTCGTCTACGCTACCCCGGACGGCGAGCGCGCAGTCCACAAAGAGGTGCCGATGACGGCCATCGCCCACGGCAACGTCGCGGTGACGGCCGCGAAGGACGTGGACGAGGGGACGCTCAAACCCGTCGCCGCCGCTGCCGAGCGCTACCGCGAGGAAGTCGCACGGGTCCGTGAATCGCATGCGCCAGATGAGACGATTTAGTTCCATCGGCCGGCCCAGGTTGTGAAACCCTTTATGAGGTCGGGTCGAACGCCGTTCCATGGCTGCCATCGAGCTGTCGGGCGTCACCAAGCGGTTCGGTGACGTGGTCGCGCTGCGCGACCTTGACATGACCGTCGAGTCCGGCGAGATCTATGGCTTCCTCGGTCCCAATGGCGCGGGGAAGTCCACCACTATCGACATCCTGCTCGACTTCGTCCGCCCTACGGAAGGAGAGGTCCGCGTGCTTGGCCGCGACGCCGGCACCGACAGTGTCTTAATCCGCGAGCGGTGTGGCGTCCTCCCCGAAGGGTTCGATACCTACGACCGGCTGACTGCCCGTCAGCACGTTCGCTTCGCCGTCGAGTCGAAGGGGAGTGGCGAGGACCCCGACGCGCTGCTCGACCGGGTCGGCCTCTCCGACGCGAAGGGCCGGAAGGCCGGCGGCTTCTCGAAAGGTATGACCCAGCGGCTCGCCCTGGCAATGGCGCTCGTCGGCGAGCCCGATCTGCTGATCCTCGACGAGCCGTCCACTGGCCTCGACCCGAACGGCGCCCGCGAGATGCGCACCATCGTCCGTGAGGAGGCCGACCGTGGCGCGACCGTGTTCTTCTCGTCGCACGTGCTCGGACAGGTCGAGGCGGTGTGTGACCGCGTCGGCATCCTCCGGGACGGCAAACTCGTCGCCGTCGATTCCGTGGCCGGGTTACGCGAGAAGTCCGACGCCGGCACTCGGCTGGATATCGAAACTGAGGGCGTCGACGACGAGGCGCTTGACGCCGTCCGCGCGGTCGAGGGCGTCTCAGAGGCCCGCGCCGAGGGCAACCTCGTCGTCGTCACCTACGCTGGCGACGCGAAGATGGATGTGGTGAATGCCCTCGAATCTGCAGGCGCGACCGTGGCGGACTTCTCGACCAGCGAGTCGTCGCTCGAAGACGTCTTCGCCGCGTACACGGAGGGAGACCGATGAGTGTCGATCTCGAGTCCGTACAGGCGATCGCGCGCAAGGACTTCGAAGACGCGGTTCGCTCACGGTCGCTCATCATCATCGGCGGGGTGTTTGTCGTGTTTTTTGTCGCTGCGGCGTTCTTTTTTGCGGACAGCCTCGGCACCGCAGCTCAGCAGGGTGACGGCCCGCCGGTTACTTCCTCGAGTTTCCTGCGGACCCTCTCGAACGTCACGCGACTGCTCGTCCCGCTGACAGGGGCGGTCGTGGCGTACGCCTCCGTCGTCGGCGAGCGGGAGTCGGGGACGCTGAAACTCCTCCTGTCACTGCCCCACTCCCGGCTGGACGTGCTCGTCGGCAAGCTTGTCGGCCGTAGTGGCGTCCTCGCGGTACCCGTCCTCGCGGGCCTACTCGTCGCCGTCCCTGTCTTCCCGGTGTCGGGTGTCGAGTTTGTCGCCACCGACTACCTGCTCTTTGCGGGACTGACGGTCCTCGTTGGGATTGCGTTCGTCGCGATCGGGCTGGGGGCAAGCGCCGCGACCAACTCCTCCCGGCAGGCAGTGGCGGCGACGTTCGTCCCGTTCGTCGTCTTCGCGCTGCTGTGGAGCCAGGTCGTGAACCGGGTCTCCAACGCGCTGTCGAGCGGTGTCTCCGTCTTCGACGTGCAGCTGCTTGCGCCCGTGGAGGGGGCGACGCTATTCGAGGCGTTCTTCCTCCTGAAAGCGGTCAACCCCCTTGCGGCCTACCAGATGATCGCCTCGAACCTCGGGTCGCCACAGACGCAACTGGCGCTGTTCTCGCCGCCCAGCCGCCAGCAGTACGCCCAGCAGTTCGGCGACCTCCCGTTCTACCTGACGGACGGCTTCTTCGTCGTCCTGCTCACGCTGTGGGTCGTTCTCCCGGTCGCGGTCGGCTACCTCGTGTTCAAGCGCGCTGACCTGTAGGCACGTTCCTGCTTATTTCTCCCGAACAGAAGAACCGAAACCACCATACCTGCACAACCTCGGTGAGGGATATGAACAGAGCCGAGAAGGCCGCCCTCCAGCTCCAAGCTGTCGACGTGTTGCGGACGCTGAAAGAGACGCGCACGTACGACGAACTCGCCGCCGAGACGGGGCTACCGGCAGGCGATCTCAACCGCTACGTGAACGGCCATGTTCTCCCGGGCATCGACCGCGCAGAGAGTATCATCGCCGGCGTCGGCCGCGAGACGCTGGAGACCGAACTGGAAGCACGCATTGAGCGCGACGCCGAAGGGTACATCGACAACTCGCGGGTCGTCTTCGACCAGGCCCTGCTCGATCTGGTGGCACCGGTCGCGGGCGAGGCGTTCGCTTTCGACCCGCCAGATGTCGTGCTGACGGCAGCGACAGACGGGATCACTCTCGCCGCTGCGATGGCCTCGCACTTTGGGGCGACGGTCGCGTACGCCAAGAAGTCGAAAGAAACGGCCGTCGAGGAGTTTATCGAGTCGCGCCAGCGGCTCGCCTCCGGTATCGAGCTCACCTACTACCTTCCGGCACGGGCCGTCGATCCTGGTGACACAGTGCTTGTCGTCGACGATCTCATCCGGTCGGGTGAGACCCAGGAGCTACTGCTCGATATCGCCGAGCGTGCCGACGCTGACCTCGTGGGTGTCTTTGCCTTGATCGCCGCGGGTGAGGAAGGCATCAAGCGTGCCCGCGAACGTGTTGATGTCCCCGTCGGTGCACTTGCCCTATTATGACCTCTGTCAAGCAGAAGATAAACACGTTCATGTATATTATGGTCTGCCGAGACGATAATTCTTAACACGTTTCTGCTCGCAGGCTGGCCTGTATATGGGTATTCAGGAGACGCTTGCCGACTACTTCGACTTCGACGAGCACGGGACCGAGTTCGGCACGGAGGTTCGCGCCGGTGTCACCACATTCCTCACGATGTCATACATCGTCGTGGTGAACCCCTCTATCATGACCGATCAGCCGGCGACTGATTTCGTCGACGGCATCGCAATCCAGGGTCTCTCGGCGGGGCAGATCGAGCAGAAACTCGCCGTTATTACCATTCTCGCGGCGTTCATCGCGACCCTGATCATGGCGCTGTACGCGAATCGACCGTTCGCGCAAGCGCCTGGGCTCGGCTTGAACGCCTTTTTCGCGTTCACGGTGGTCGGAGCGTTGGGGGTCCCATGGCAAACGGCGCTCGCCGCCGTCGTCGTTGAGGGGATTATTTTCGTCCTCTTGACGGTTGCGGGCGTCCGCCGCTACGTGATCGAGGCATTCCCTGAGCCGGTGAAGTTCGCGGTCGGCGCGGGAATCGGTGCGTTCCTAGCTATCATCGGGCTTGAGGCGATGGGGGTCGTTGTGAACGACCCTGCGACGTACATCACACTCGGCGCCGTCGCCAGCGACCCCGTCGCCATCCTCTCGGTGCTCGGGCTTTTCTTTACATTCGCGTTGTATGCTCGTGGAGTTCGTGGTTCCATCATTATCGGCATCCTCACGACGACACTCGTCGGGATGGCCGTCACCTTCGCCGGGCTCGTTGAGCCAGGTGTTGTCGCTTCACCAGCGATCCAGCAAGGCAGCGTCGACTCGAGCGCGCTCGCCAGCCCAGACTACGACATTCGACCGCTGGCGGGGGCGTTCGTTTCCGGCCTCGTCGGCGACCCAGGAGCGAATATCGACGCGCTCGCGTTTGCGCTCATCGTGTTCACGTTCTTTTTTGTGGACTTCTTCGACACTGCGGGAACGCTGACCGGCGTCGGACAGGCGGCTGGCTTCTTAGATCAGAACGGCGACCTCCCCGAGATCGAGAAGCCGCTGCTCTCTGACGGAATCGGGACCACCCTCGGCGGCATATTAGGAACTTCGACGGTGACGACCTATATCGAGTCCGCAACCGGTGTCGAGGAAGGTGGCCGTACCGGTATGACAGCGCTCGTCGTCGCCGGCCTCTTTCTCGCTTCGCTCGCTCTCGTCCCGCTGGCGGCTATCATCCCATTGTACGCGAGCCACATCGCACTGGTCGTTGTCGCCGTCATCATGCTCGGCAACCTCACCGATATCCAGTGGGATGACGTGACACATGCGGCCCCGGCAGGCATGACCGTTCTTATTATGCCGTTCACCTACAACATCGGGTACGGCATCGCGGCTGGCATTATCACGTACCCGGTAGTCAAAGCTGCGACTGGCGATTTCAACGAGATCCGACCGCTCCAGGTCCTGCTTGCGGCGCTGTTTGTCGTCTACTTCGTCGTCCGGACAGGAGGGGTTCTCTCGGGAGTCGCCGGCTGACGCCCGTCTGGTGTGGCGGAAAGTTCGACGAGTATCAGTAAGTTAAAGCGCGCGTGGGCCTCCGATTTTGCCAATGACTACCCTCGGAACGGCGACCGCTGCGCCCGGTGAAAAAGCCGTCGGGCGATTGCCGGTCGGTGAGGCTCGCGATGGCTCCGAGGTCGCCCTTCCAGTCTGTGTCGTCAACGGCGCGCGCGACGGCAAGACCCTCTACGTCCAGGCGGTCTCCGACGGCGACGAGCTCAATGGGCTCGGCGTCGTCCGTCGGCTCGTTCCCCGGCTTGACCCTGCCCAGCTTGCCGGTGAGGTCCTCGTCGTCGGTATCGTCAACTGGTACGGCTTCCAAATTGCACAGCATCGTAACCCTATCGACGACACGAAACTCAACCGGGCATACCCAGGCGACGAGAACGGCACCGCCAGCGAGCGTATCGCCCACGCCACGTTTAGCGCCGCCGTCGGCGCTGACCTCGCGCTAGACCTCCATCAGGGGTCGACGAGCCGGATGATCAATGAGGTCCGGGTCCGCTGTGGCCGCCGACACCGCCTCCACCGCGAGTGTCTCCAGCTTGCGAAGACGTTCGACTGCGGCTATGTCCTCGATCAGAAGGGGCCCGACGGCCAGCTTGCGCGAGCGGCCCCTGACGAGGGCGTCCCGACCATCGACCCAGAACTCGGCGGCGCGGTCGGCTTCGACGAGGAGTCCATCCGACTCGGCGTTCAAGGAACAATGAATGTGCTCACCGAATACGACTTCCTCGACGGCACGGTCGAGGCGAACGAGCAGACCCGCGCCGGGGGATTCGACCAGTACGGCGCACCCGCTGGCGGGCTCGTCGACTTCCATGCTGACCTCGGTGACGACGTGTCGCGCGGCGACACGCTGTTCGAACTCACCGACACCTTCGGCCGAGTGAAGGAAACCGTGACGGCCGACGGAAGTGGCGTCTTCTGGCGCGCCCGCCGACTCCCGCAGGTCGCCACCGGTGAATACGTTTGCTCGGTTGGGACCGACCTGGATACGTACTAAACCCCACTTGTTTACGACGAGCTGGAGGCTCGCCGGCACATCTGTGGTTCTCGTGAGTGAAGCCAACGAGCGCAGGGAGACTGCAACACACAATGAGCCAGCAGGAATGGCTTCTGTGGGAATATATTGCGGACACTCCCTTCGCGCTGCCTCGCGGCGCGGTGGTCTGTCGGCGGCCTCAGAGCCCTTTGCGATTCTGATGGGCTATACAGGAGCGAAGCTCCCCTGAACGCTACGTCTCGAGGCTCCGGCGCTCGGTGTAAACCGTGTGGCGGGCCTGCGGCCAGGATATTCGGTTACCAGCTCCGCCGGCATTTCGATCTCGTCCGTCCCACTTCCTCGCGCGGATGCTGTTGCTGCTTTGTGTCCGGCTGCTCGCTAATGTGTGGATTGGGTTCGCGTCCGTCGGACCGACACCGACAAGCCCCGAGCACCGTCAGCAATTGTATGCTTGCGTGTTCCGTCTGCGGCGCGACCTACGAGGATCGCTGGCGCTGTACCTGTGGTGCGCCGCTTGACTTCGCTGACCGGCCACTTCCTCACGGACCGCCCGCGGTGGACGCGACCCGCGGACTGTGGGCATTCACCGACTTCCTCCCGACAGACCCGCACGTCACCCTTGGCGAGGGATTCACCCCCCTCACCCGCAGCGACGAGTGGGGCTGTGCGTTCAAACTCGAGTACGTCTCGCCCACAGGGAGCTTCAAAGACCGCGGTGCGACGACCACGCTGTCACGGGCCGCGGAGCTGGGGGTCGACCGCGTCGTCGAGGACTCCTCCGGTAATGCCGGCGCGGCCATCGCCACCTACGCGGCCCGTGCGGGCATCGACGCGAGCATCTACGTCCCGGCGTCGGTGAAGCCAGGGAAGGTACGCGCGGTCGAGCGAGCTGGCGCTGAGGTCGTCCGCGTCGAGGGGCCCCGTGAGGCGGTGACCGAGGCCTGTCTCGAGGCCGTCGAAGCGGGCGAAGGGTGGTACGCCAGCCATGCCTGGAACCCGGCCTTCTACGCAGGAACAGCGACGTTCGCGTACGAACTCGCCGCCCAACGGGGCTGGACCGCCCCCGACGCCGTCGTCCTGCCGCTCGGGCACGGGACGCTGTTCCTCGGCGCGTACCGCGGCTTCCGCGCACTCAAGACGGCAGGGTGGCTCGACTCTGTACCGCGGTTGCTCGGCGCGCAGGCGGCCGGCTATGCGCCCATCGCAGAGGCGCTTCACGACGAGAGCGCGGGGAGAAACGACCTCGCCGACGGCATCCGCATCCGCGAACCGGCACGGAAAGCACAGATACTCGACGCCATTGATGCCACGGACGGTGATGCAATCGCGCTCGGCGAAACGGCCGTCCGGACGGCGTACGACCGCCTCCATACGACCGGCTTCTATACTGAGCCAACGTGTGCGGTCGCGCCCGCGGCGCTCGACGCCTACCGCGAGCGAGGTCTCATCGACGCCGACGCGGACGTGGTCGTTCCTCTGACGGGGTCGGGACTGAAAACCTGATTCAGGGGAGATACTCGTTCGTGAACAGCGCGTCCGGGTCGACGGTCGTCGTCCCCTCGTCATAGGTGCGCTCGAACACGCCCGTCTCCGCGAGCCACTCGACGAACCGGAGCCACCGGTCACGGGTCATCCGGCCCCAGGTCCCGTCGTCGAGATAGTGGGGAGCGAGTTCACGAGCGCTCTCGCGAAGGAATGGTCGGTCGTCAAGCCACTGCCCCTCGGCCGCCTCATAGAGGACCTCGGCGGCCGCCTCCGGGTCACTCGCCGCTGCTTCGTACCCCGCGGCCGACGCGGTGAGGAACGACCGCACCGCGTCGGGATGGTTGGCGAGCGTGTCGGGGTGTGCGAGCAGGACGGGCGTGTAGCCATAGGGAACGTCGTATTCGGCGAGCCCGAATCCGCGGAGGTCAGTGCCGGCCCGGCGCGCGTGGACGCCTTCCCATGGCATGAACACCCAGGTCGCGTCGGCGGCGCCGTCGACGAGCGTGTTCGGGACGCCGAGCATCTCCGGCTCGACCGTCTCGAACTCTCCGGTGCCGCCGTCGTTTCTGATCAACTGGGCAACGATCTCGTCCTCGAAGCGCGCTCCGTAGGAGGCATAGGTCGCGCCGTCGAGGTCGCGCGGCCGCTCGAACGGCGAATCTGCAAGCACGGCGACGGCGCTCGTGTCCCGCTGCACGAGCGCAGCGACGGCGACCAGCGAGTCGTACCGCTCGAGCGTGGCGTAGCTGACGACGCTCTCGGAGGGGGCGATCCCGAACGTCGCCTCGCCCGCCGCGACCTTTTTCGCTGGCGTCCGCTCGTAGCTATCCGTAGCCGGCGACGTGAACGCGACATCCACGCCAGCGTCGTCGTACAGCCCTCGCTCTCTCGCAAGGTAGAACCCCGCGTGGTTCGTGTTCGGCGTCCAGTCGAGTGCGACAGTGAGGTTCATATGCGCTCACATGATTGCGACGAACGAAAAGTACCCGATGGTACGATCAGCGACTACCGCTCTGGATGGGTCGGTGCATCGAAGCCGCCACGTACGAGCGGCTTCGCGACGTGGCGCCGCGCCGACGGCGGTACCTCGTACCAGCCTGGTTCCAGTGTCCGCTCTACGTCGCATTCCACCTTCCCGGATGCCGTCGTCCCGCAGTCGCCGCGACACCGGTAGCCCTGTCCGCGGCCAGCCGACTCCATCTGCCGGCCGCAGTCGGAACACTCCGGGGTCGTCGCTTCCGTCCGCACGAGTTCGCGGACGGCAAACTTCTCGAGTTTGAGCGTGCCGGCGGCCACTTCGCCGCAGACGGTCACGCTGTCGCCGACGCGGAGGGCGCACACGCGGTCGCGGAAGCGGCCCGTCGGCGCGAACGCGACGCAGTCGAGGACAGCGGTCCCGTCCTCGGCAGTCAGAAAGACATGCCCTCCCTGCCGCCGCTCCGGCGTCGTCGCGACCGTCGCCGTGAGCCGGTAACCGCGGCCGTCACGGGCCTCGGCGACGGTCCCGTCCGCGAGGTGAACGTCGGTCCCCTGGTTCGTCGTGAAGGTGGCCTGCCGCTCGACCGGCTCCGCGGCGACGGCCGCGGCACAGGCTCGGGTCGCGGCCGCGTCGTCGCCGCGGATCCCGTACAGCACCGGGCCGGGCGTGTGCGGCACCGCGACGGCCTCGCCCGTCGCCCGGTCGATGGTGTCCCACACGGTCGGGTACCACTCGTCGGCGGCGGTGAAGAGCGACTCGACGTCTACCTGGCGGTCGGTACCCCACCGGTCGCGCTCACGGTAGGCAATCGTCTCGTGGGTCGGCGTCAGGCCCGCCCGCTCCCAGGCACGGGAGGCCCCGATAGCCGCGAGCGCGCCAACGAGTCCCCGGCCGGTCCCCCACGCGGCCGTCCGGTAGCCGTGGCGTTCGCACCGGTCGCGTGCCTCGTTGGGGTCCAGCAGCTCGCGTGTTGCCCGGTCTGTCCAGTCGGCGACAGCCGCCGGCGCGTCGACCGGGCTGCCCGGCGCAACGACGACGCCGGGGTTAGTCCGGTCGTCGTTGTGGACGGCCTTGCGGTCGACAAGCGCGCTTGCTGTGTCGAGTGCCCGCTCTATTTCAGCGTCGGTGACGACTGCGACGGCCGCGTTCCCGCGGGTCTTGTACGGCACCGCGGGGTTGAGCCGGACGAGGTAGCGCGCCGTCGCGTCCAACCGGTCGGCGAGCACGGCGGCGGCGTACGTCGTACACATGCCCCGTTCGCGTGAGTCCGTGTCGTCGACGGCAACGACGGTCATACACGTTCTGACAGACGTGGCATAAAGCCCCTTTCGCTCGGGGGTAAAACCGCCCGACACTCCCTGTGGTCGCCACAACACCTATATCTCAGGATAGACTTAAACCGCCTATGTCCCGGCAGGCACTGGTGGAGAACATCACGGCGATGCTCTCCGACGCGGGCTTTGCGGTCAGCGACCGCATCGCGGTCCGCCCCAAGAGCTTCGACCTCGCGGCGCGGCGCGGCGAGAACGTCCTCTTGATCAAGGTGCTCGCCAACGTGGACGCCTTCGACGCTGGCACGGGCGCGGAAATGCGACGGCTCGGTCACTACCTGAACGCGACGCCGATCGTCCTCAGCCTCCGCACCCGCGACGAAGACCTCAAGCCCGGGGTCGTCTACTTCAGACACGGCGTCCCGGCTATCTCACCTGACACGGCCGTCGATATGTTCGTCGAGGGCGTACCGCCGCTCATCTACGCCGCTCCCGGCGGGCTATACGTCAACATCGACGGCGAGGTGCTCGCCGATATGCGGGAGGAGCGCGACTGGTCGCTGGGCCAACTCGCGACGGAACTCGGCGTCTCCCGGCGCACCGTCTCGAAGTACGAGGACGGCATGAACGCCAGCGTTGAGGTGGCTGCTCGCCTCGAAGAGGTGTTCGATGCGCCGCTGGCCTCGCCTGTCGACGTACTCGGCGGCGCAGAGGATGTCCACGACGCCGATCCCGACCCCGACGAACCGGAGCCCGAACCCGCAGATGAGCCGATCATCACCGTGCTCACGCGGGTTGGCTACACCGTCCACCCGACAGAGCGCGCGCCGTTCAAAGCCGTCTCCGAAGAGAGCGAGACCGACGGCGACCCTACGGAATCGTTGCTCACCGGCCACTCGGAGTTCACCCGCACCGCGGAGAAGCGCGCACGAATCATGTCCTCGCTGGGAACCATCACGCGGACCCGGTCGGTGTATGTCGTCGACGACGCCCGCCGCGAAAACGTCGACGGCACCGCCCTCATCGAGCGCGAGGAGCTTGAGAACGTTGAGGATGCCGACGACCTGCGCGACCTCATCTACGGCCGGGTCGACCGCGAACCTGGCTCGGCCTGACGGCGCTCAGTCGCCGCCGACTCGCTCCGCCCGCTGCTTGAACGTCGTCCGGCTGTAGACGACCTCGACCACACCCCATCCGACTAGAAGCACCGCTGCCAGCGCCGCCGACAGCAGCTCCCAGCCGGTCATCCACACCGGTTTTACCCACGGGACGACGTGGCGCCACGTCCCTGCCAGCTCCGATAATCCCGCGTCGGCCAACAGCGCGGCCGGTCCTCCGGCCACGTCGCTCGGGACGGGGGAGGCGTTCGCGCTCCCAGAGAGCGCGTACCCGCCGGTCGCGCCCATGTCGGCCATGGTGGGACCGCGTGCGGAGCCGCCGGTCCAGCCGTCCCGCTCGACCGCGTCGACCCGCTCGGCGTCGTACGGTCCCCACGTCGCGTAGTACTCCCAGACGATCTCGCCCTCAGGCGTCACCTCGATCACCCGGTGATTCAGCGAGTCCGTGACCAGGGTGTTGCCGTTCGGGAGTCGGTCGGCGTCGCGCGGCCAGTTCAGTCCGCCCTTGACGCCGAGTTCCCAGGTCAGTGTCCACGAGCAGTCCTCGATCGACGCGGTCATCGGGTCCCCCCGTTCACACCGGCGTTCGTACTCGACGACGCGGTCGTTCTCCGAGTCCGCCACCAATACCGTCGGGTTTCCGTCCTCGCTGACGAGCCAGTCGGGGTTGTGCTGCTCGAAGAGCACGTCGTGCTCCTGGTCCGCGCCGAGGCGCATTTCGATCTCGTCGGTCGTTCGGTTGACGACGACCACCTGGTCGAAGTTGCGCGGCGAGGCAAGCAGGCGGTGCTCGTCGATCACGTCGACGTCGTTGAGATGCGTCCAGTCGTCTGAGAAGCCACCGTCGGTCGCATTGGGGTAGTAGTCGCGGAAGCGCCACTCCCAGGTCACCGCGTTTGTTGTCCGGTTGTAGACGAACAGCCGGTCGTTCGGAACGCCATCAACGTTGTTGCGCATGTCCGCGACAATGAGGTCCCCGTTCGGCAGCAGGTCGACATCGTGCGTGTCGCGGGTGTCGAGCCGTTCGACCCACACTGGCTCACGGGTTTCGGGGTCGAACTCCGCGACGAGCGTTTCTTCGGCGGTCGTCGAGACGACAAGCAGGTTACCGTTCGCGAGCGGGTCCACGTCGTAAAACCAGTCGCCGCCGATCCGGCTGCCGCGCTGTTGCCAGTCGAAACGGCCCTCGCCGGTGATCGAGACGAGGCGCGCGGGTTTCTTCGCTGCGCCTTGCCCTTGGAAGTGGAAGCCCTGTATGCCGACGACGGTCGGGCTCTCGGCCGACTCAGTGACGGTCCCGCGCTGGAACTCCGCTGGCGTGGCGGTCAACGCCGCTACGCCGGCCGGAACGAGCAGCGCGACGACGAGGAGGGCGACGCCGGCCCGTACAAGCGTCCGTCTGGTCGGCGTCGTACGGTCCGGTGTCCGACCGGATGGGTCCATACCCCACGCCAGGAGGCGACGGTTCTACCTCTTGTGGTTGCCGCCGACTCAGGAGTTCCGGTACCAGGTCATCAACTCGCGGGCCATCGGGGGTGTGATCTCCTCGTTGTTCCCTGCAGGCCCGGTGTTCGGGACCGTCTCGTCGCGGATCCAGTAGGACATCGCGCGCTGGAACTCCGCCTTCTGGAGGTCGCCGTCGCCGTTGGTGTCGACGGCCTCGCGGATCGAGTAGACTGGCTGTCGCTCGTCGGAGACGTCGAACGTGTAGAG
>CAYZJQ010000016.1:0-968 GCA_964478805.1 uncultured Halobacteriales archaeon
GTCATGAACCGGTGGTAGACGGAGGAAGGCGGGAGGAAGCCGTAGCCGCCGTGGGCGAGTTCCACTTCGCGGGCGAGCGCCTCGGCCTCGCTGCGGGTGAGCTCGAAGGCGTCAACATGGCCCTCGAAGACGCGTTTTTCGCCGTCGACGGCGTCAACGAGCGCCGCGAACGCGGCCTCGGTCGCCCGCCGGTCGAGAAAGCGCGTCCGCGGGCGGAGCGGCTCCTTGCCCGCGTTCTCCAGTTTCTCCACGACGCTTGCGCCCGCCTCGCCGACGTGGTTGGCCCGCAGGTAGTCGGCGGCCTCGCCACACCGGACGTCGGCGGCCTCGCCACCGAGTTGCTCGTGGGCCTCGCGCATCAACACGCGCTCCGCCGCGTCGGCCTCGAAGCTCGCGAACGCCTCCGTGACGCCGAAGTATCGCATCCGCTCAGCGAGATCCCGAGCCAACCGGACGTGAGGATCCTGGTCCGGCCCGACCGGAATGACGGTGGGCTTGGGCTCGTCGAGCTGCGGGTAGAGGATGTCGGCCATCTGGGTGACGACCGACTGCATGTGCGACACCTCCGTCTCCCCGTCGAAGCCGTAGATGGCCTGGAACTCCGAGAAGTTCGCCTCCGCACCGAGTTCGAAGGCCAGGTCCTGCACCTCCCGGTTCGTCGACTGCCGGTAGATCTCCCCCTCGTCGGGATCGAAGCCGAGCGCCAAAAGCGAGAGCAAGTAGCTCTCCGTGTGCTCGTCGATCTCGGCCCACGAGAGCCCACGGGCGGCGTGGGCCTCAAGATCGGCGATGAGGCCGTAGGCGTCGCCGCCCTGCTTCTGGTGCCAGATGATCTCGTCGAACACCATCTTGTGGCCGATATGGGGGTCCCCGGTCGGCATGAACCCGGAGAGCACGGCGAACGGGTCGCCCGCGCGCATCGCCTGCGCGACGGCGCCGTAGTCGCGGTGGCCGAAGATAACGCCTCG
>CAYZJQ010000016.1:978-27849 GCA_964478805.1 uncultured Halobacteriales archaeon
TCAGGTAGTGGGGGTTCGGTACATCGGAGAGTACCGCGTCGAACTCCTCGATACCGAACTGCTCGAACAGTTTCCGGTAGTCGGCGACGCTCGCCGATCCCCACGGGTCGAGGGTGACGTCGTCGGCCCCTGCTGCGCCTCCGTCCGCGAGGAGGTTCTCGCGGAGCGGAGGGGAGTCACCCTCGGCTCGGTGGTCGTCGCCGGACATTTCATCTCTGAGTCGGGTGGGTTCGCGCAAAAAGGGTTCGCTTGTCCGGGAACTGGTGTCACGGAGTGAGTCGGCGGACCGCAAGCCAGTGGACCCCCTCGTCCACCAAGGCGAACGTCATTTCCTTGCGGACGCCGTGAGCCAGTCGGACATCGAGCGAGAGGTCCCGCGGCGCGAAGACATGGTCGGCTGGGAACACACGGACGAGCCGCTCGGAGTGGCCCAAGTCCTCGATTGAGTCGACGGTGGCGTAGGTACGGAAGTCTGCGCCGAATTTGAACCCGGTCTTGGGGACGACGCCTCGGGCGCGGAGGGCCGCGTAGACGGCGAGCCGCCGTTCAAACCGGTCGCCCTCGACCGCCCGACCACGGTCGACGACCGCATCGTAGCCGCCCTCGAACCGGAGCACGCCTTCCTCGGCGAGATACGCGGCCTCGACAAGGGAGAGCTGGAGCGCGGTCTCGGTATCGTCGAGCGGCTGGCCGTAGAACCCCCGCTCGTACAGTCCGGTCGGGGGAGCCCACACAAGCGCGCGCCCGTCCAGCAGCGTCGCGTCGGCCGTCCAGTCCAGGTCCGTATGAGAAGTCCCCTCGAGAGCTGGGGTCGTCGTCTCGAGGTACGTGAGTTCGGACTCCTCGTCAACGACGGCGAGCACGACGTTGCCCAGCGCTGCGGCGGGCACGGATGCTCCTTCCGCGACCACCCTGACCCGATGCTCGACGGCGTCGTCCCACGGCCCCGCGCCGCGGGGGTAGACAACGAAATCGACGCCGTCAGGGTCGTCGACCCATCCCTTGCGCGCGGGCGAGAGATAGAATCCGCGGTCGCGGAGGTCCTTGTAGACGAGAAAGTGGGCGGCGTCCACTGAGGCAAAGAACTCGGGGAAGTCATGACCGTCGACGGTCTCGAGGTCGCCGCGGTAGAGTAGATGTGCAGCCTCGACGGGCGAAAGGAGGAGGTCACCATCCTGCGGCCGACCGTACCCCCGTGAGTCGTAGAACCGCTCTCGCCCCTCCGGCCCGAGCCGGATGACCTCCCCCTTGGCGTGCGTCTCCATATCCATCAGGAGGCGAACGGAAGGCAAAAAGCTACGGAGATGGCACACCGAGGCTGGATGGATTTGTGGCATGGGACGGCTGGCCGCGGCAGCCGGGTCACTCCGCTGTCCCAGCGACGAGCCGCTCTTTGGCAGCCCGGGAGAGGTCCTTGATCTCGTGTTCACGCGCGAGCGCCGTACCCCGGTCGTCGTACGATTCGAGGTGAACGAGTTCGACCGGCGTCCGGCCGCGCGTATACTTCGCTCCATCGTCCGCGTTGTGTTCGGCGACACGGCGCTGGGGATCAGTCGTATAACCAGTATAGAGGGTGTCATCAGCACACCGCAGGACGTAGACGTAGTGACTCACAGCTGAAGAGGGCACCCCAGTGGTTAAAGGGGCAATGCTGGCTCAGAGTCGTGACTCATACGCACGCTCCCGCGACACCTCGGCGATTCCGGCGTTCGCCGAGCAGTTTGGGCAGGCCCGGAGCTCCCCGTGCTCGTCGGCGAACACGCGGGCAAACCGGTCCGAAACGTGCGCGTCACAGTGGTCGCACGTGGGCATTGTACACCGACCCGGCTGGGCCGTGTCGGTAACTGTTCACACGGCTCGCGTACACAAATACCCCTCGCTACCAGTTCACATGGCCGATTCGTGCCACGGGCTTCAGTCGGCCCCACGTGCGCGGCTCACCGCCCTCGCCACCAGGCCGGCCTGTGCGCCCGCGACGAACCCAGCGTCCACGTTGACGACCGTCAGCGGTGTACACGACTGTAACATCCCCAACAGCGCCGCCTCGCCGTCGCCGCCATGGCCGTATCCAGTCGAGACCGGTAGCCCGATGAGCGGCACGTCCACCAGCCCGGCAACCACCGTGGGAAGAGCACCCTCCCGACCGGCAGCGACGACGAGTACATCGGCCGCACGGATGCGGTCGAGCGCGTCGAATAGTCTGTGGATTCCCGCTACCCCGACGTCGTCGACGCGCTCGACCGTCGCACCCATCTCGCGGGCGACGGCGACCGCCTCGCCCGCCGGAACCGCATCCGAGGTCCCCGCGGTCACGACCCCGACCGTCGCCGTGAGCGACGGCGGCTCGAAGTCGGGAGCGTGACCGGCGAGCGTACCTGCACGGTCGTCGGTCCAGATAGTCGCAGCGGAAATCTCGGCTGCGACCGCCTCTCGGACGGCCGCCATGGTCGACACGTCGGCCCGCGTGACGAGCGCTCGGCCTGTCGTCGCGAGCGCGTCGCAGGCCAGCGCCGCGACTTCGGCGTCGGTCTTCCCATCCGCGATGATCCCCTCGGGGATGCCCGTGCGCTCCTCGCGGGCGGCGTCGAAACGGCCAGCCTTGCCAGTCGTGTAGCCGCGCAGTTCTGCCTCGGCCACCGCAGGCGACAGCTCACCCGCTGCGACCCGTTTCAAGAGCTCACGCATACCCGCAGTTCGACCGCACGGACAGATGTCTGTCGCTCTGTCAGCGTCGAGACCAAATCGCGACAATCTTCCCCGGTTCTACACGGAGAACGACCGCGAGAAGGCCCCTACCGCCAGCGAAACGGGAAAGTATATAAGGCATCTGTGACTACGCCGACGCGTATGGCAGACCTGATCGTCAAGGCCGCGGTGAAGGAAGCGCTCGATGACATGAACGTTGCGTCAGACTTCTACGACGCGCTCGACGAGGAGGTCGCCGAGCTGCTCGAGGACGCCGCCCGGCGTGCCTCGGAGAACGACCGAAAGACGGTCCAGCCACGCGACCTGTAACTCAGCCACCGAGCCAGTACGCGTCCGCTTTTTTGTCGCTGTCCCCGACGAGCATCCGGGCTCAACTTCGCCAGCCGCAGCCACGGCCACTGTGGGCACGGGCACCGGGCGTCTCTCAGGGCCGGCGCTCGACCCGGTCTTCGTGGCCGACGAACACCGTGTCCGCAAAGTCGACGAACAGTCCGTGTGCGACGACCCCCGGAACGCCTGACAGCGCTCGGTCGAGGGCGGACGCCTCGACCGTGTCGAACGCACAGTCGAGCACGAGGTTGCCGTTGTCGGTCACCACCGGGCCGTCCTTTCGCTCGGCGCGCCGCAATGCCGGCTCACCCCCCAGCTCGCGCACCGCCGTGGCGACGACTGGGTGGGCATCCGGCAGCACCTCGACCGGGATCGGGCCGGCGAGCGTGTCGACGAGCTTCGAGTCGTCGGCGACGACGAGCAGCCGGTCGGCGGCCACGGCGACGTACTTCTCGCGTGCGTGCGCGGCACCACCCCCTTTCACCAGCGCGAGGCTGCCACGTTCCACCTCGTCGGCGCCGTCGATGGCGATGTCCGGGGTCGCGGCCTCGAGCGTCGTCAGCGGGATCCCGACCTCGCGGGCGAGCCGGCGCGCACCAAAGGAGGTCGGGATCCCGACCACGTCAAGGCCGCCATCGACGGCCCGGCCGAGCGCGCGGATCGCGTGGGCGGCCGTGCTCCCGGTCCCGAGCCCCACGACCTGGCCGTCGGTGACGCGGTCCGCCGCTGCCTCGCCTGCACGGCGCTTCGCCTCGTCGGAGCCGCCGGTCCGTTTCATACCGAGGCGCTCGCGGCGCGGCAGGGAAAACCCCGCGGTCACTGTCACGGCTTTTCGTCGCAACAGCGTCCCGCCGGGTATGACTGACTGTGTCTTCTGTGGCTGTCGTATCGAGGCGCACGACCCCGTCCGGGCGACTCACCATAGAAGCGAGTACCCCTTCTGCAACTGGGCGTGTCCTACCTTGTACGTCGGTCAGGAGAGGATTGGTGACGGGGGCGAGTTGTACCTGGAGGCCGGCCTGACGGGCTGGACGGTGGGGTTTTGTCCGCCCCATGCGAGCGGCCCGTATGGCACTCTTCGGTACGAGCGGCGTACGGGGCCCGGTCGGCGACGAGGTAACCGCAGCGCTCGCACTCGACGTCGGCCGCGCGGTCGGGGCTGACCTCGCAGCCCGTGGCGACCCCCAACGCGTCGTTGTTGGCCGCGACCCCCGTGAGTCAGGCGAATTGCTCGTCGACGCGCTCGCGGCAGGTCTGCGCGAGACAGGGGCGGATGTAGTCGACGTCGGGATCGCGGCAACGCCCACTGTGGCCCGGGCGGTTGAGTGGAGGTCGGCTGGCGCCGGCGCGTCGGTGACCGCGAGCCACAATCCCGCGCCGGACAACGGTATCAAACTGTGGCAGCCGTCCGGCCAGGCGTACGACATGGCCCGTCGGGAGGCGATCGAGCGCCGGATCACCGAGAACGACTACCCGCTCGAGGCGTGGGACGGACTCGGCACGCGGACGGACACCGACGCCGCGGGGCGCCACGCGGAGCACCTGGTGGGGGCGACAGACGCAGCCGGCCTGGACCTAGACGTCATCGTCGACCTCGGGAACGGCGCCGGGGGCGTGACCGTCGACGCGCTGACGGCGCTCGGCTGTGGGGTCGAGACGCTGAACGCCCAGCCGGACGGCTCGTTCCCGGGGCGCCCTTCGGAGCCGACGGCGGACAGTTGTGACTCGCTGTCGGCGCTCGTCGGGAACACCGACGCAGCCTTGGGCCTCGCCCATGACGGCGATGCCGACCGGCTCCGGGCGGTAACCGAGGACGGCCGGTTCCTTTCGGGCGACGAGACGCTGGCGATCTTCGCCGCGAACGCGGTCGAGCGGGCCCGCGAACGCGGGACAGCATCCGTAGAGCCGCGGGTCGCTGTGCCCGTTGACACCAGCCTCGCGGTTGAGGACTTCCTCGCTGAACGGGGCGTCGGCGTCAAGCGAACGCCCGTCGGCGACGTGTACGTCGCCGAGGCGGCGACCGACCCCGACGTGGTCTTTGGCGGCGAGCCATCGGGAGCGTGGATCTGGCCCGACGAGACGCTGTGCCCGGATGGGGCCTACGCCGCGTGCCGGCTCGCCGCGCTCGCAGCCGACCAGCCGCTGACCGAGCGCGTGGCCGAGGTACCGGCGTATCCCATCCAGCGCGGGTCGGTCGAGGTTGCCGACAAGACGGCTGTGATGAAGCGCGTTCGCGAGCGCGTGCTCGCCGACTACGAGACGGTGATGACGCTTGATGGCGTCCGCGCAGAGACGGAGGCGGGCTGGTTCCTGGTTCGCGCGAGCGGAACCCAGCCGCTAATCAGGATGACGGCAGAGGCACGCACACAAGGGCGGACAGCGACGTTGTTCGAGACGGCGCTAGACGTGGTCGGCGCGGCTGGCCAGAACTAACTACGTGCGTCGTGTCGACCGGGCCTCACGGACGTCGGCGCCATCGCGGATCTTGTCCTCGCACTGCGGGCACACGCGGGGGTTCTCGACCCCGTTCGGCGTGAATACTCGTGCGTATGCCGCGGTGACGAACGAGCTACAATTCTGGCATTTCGGCATATGCAGCTAAAAGGGATACCCGCTAATAATGGTACTGTGGTTGTTTATCTCACACCGGCATGAATCGCCGGAAAACGTGCCTCTCGACCGCTCACGGGGGTCGGAATACCGCCGGCAAGGGACCAACGATATATGACTCGCCCACCAGGCAATTGATATGTCACAAACGGCAATAATTGCAGGGGTCGGCCCGGGATTGGGCGCGTCGCTGGCGCGGCGCTTCGACACGGAGGGATATGGGGTCGGACTGTTCGCGCGGTCGGGGGCGTACATCGAGTCGCTGGCCGAGGACCTCGAGGACGCGGTCGCGGCAGCCGTCGATATCGGCGATCCCGAGGCGGTCGCTCGGGGGGTCGAGACGGTGCGGGACGCGTTCGGGCCCGTCGACGTGCTCGTGGTCAACGCCTCCGCCGCAGCGTGGGAGGGGACCCTCGAGATCGATCCCGAGGCGTTCGACCGCGCGCTCGACACCAACGTCCGAGGGGCACTCCACTGCACACAGGAGGTGGTCCCGGACATGCTCGACTCCGGGTCGGGAACGGTGATCTTCACCGGGGCGACCACCTCGGTTCGGGGCCGCGCGGGAGCGATCGGGTTCTCGGCGGCGAAGTTCGGCGCGCGCGGGATGGCCGAGTCGATGGCGCGAGAACTAGGACCGAAGGGTGTCCACGTCGCCCACGTCGTGATCGACGGCGGCATCCGACCGGCCGACCGCGAAGTCGACAGTCCAGCCGACTATCTCGACCCCGACGCGGTCGCCGACAGCTACTGGCAGCTCGTCGAGCAAGACCGCTCGGCGTGGACCCTCGAACTCGACCTCCGCCCGCACGTCGAGTCGTTCTGAGCCGGGAGGGATCGCGCGAGCACTTGTCGACCGCGGACGACACGCTCTAAGGCGTCCGACACGTGGACCTGGTATGAACGAGCCGGGGCTGGCGAGCCTGTTGGACCAGCCGACGTTCGAGCGGCGGGTTGCCCGCGAGGGAACCCCCGACTGGGTGCGCGACCACTGGCGGACCTTCAGCGAAGGGTTGACCGGCGAGCACGAGGGGTCGCCGTTTCCGTGTTTCTTCGGCGCGGAGTCGGTGCGGGCCGGCGATCCGCTCTACACCGTCGTCGACTCGATGACGGACCCGGACGCGCTCCGACGGCTCGGCGAGACGCTGCTCGAGTATCTGGAGGTGTGGCCCGACCACAGCGACCGCGCGTCACTCGTGACGTTCTTTCGACCGCCGAGCGAGCCGTGGACCGAGCGGGAGTACCACGAGGCGCTGTGGCACGTCCTCCAGTTCCTCCACGTCCACGACCCGGCGCCGTGGCCCGCCGAGATCCCCACCGACCCCGACCACCCCGAGTGGGAGTTCTCCTTCGCCGGCGAGCCGATGTTCCCGACCTGTCGCGCGCCGTTTTACACCGACCGACGGAGCCGCTACTGCCCCGTCGGCCTCGAGATCACCTTCCAGCCGCGCGCGCTGTTCGAGAACCTGAACGTCACCGCGGCCCACCCGACCGGCGAGCAGGCCCGCGAGATCATCCGGGAGCGCCTCGACGAGTACGACGACCTCCCGCCACACCCACTGCTCGGCGACTGGGGCGTCGAGGGCGACCGCGAGTGGCACCAGTACATGCTGCCGAGCGACGACGAGCAGGCGCCCGACCACCCACCGATCCGCGTGACGCGCGAACACCCGAAAGCCGACCCCATCCGGCGCCGCCAAGTCGCATGAGCGGGGTTCTTCTGCTCGTCGATCTCCAGCGCGGCTTCGACGCCCCGGGGTGGGGCGAGCGCAACAACCCCGCGGCCGAGGCGCGGGCGCGCGACCTGCTCGCCGCGTGGCGCGAACGTGGCGACCCCGTGGTCCACGTTCGCCACGACTCGACCGAACCCGAGTCGCCGCTGCGCGGTGACCGTCCGGGCTTCGCATGGAAAGAGGGGCTCGAGCCCCGCGAGAACGAACACGTCGTCACGAAGCGGGTGAACGGCGCGTTCGTCGACACCGACCTGGAGGCCTGGCTGCGCGAGCGGGGATTCGAGGAGCTGGTCGTCTGCGGGCTGACGACGGACCACTGCATCTCGACGACGGTGCGAATGGCCGCCAACCGGGGGTTCTCGGTGCGGGTGGTGGCGGACGCGACCGCGACCCACGACCGTACCCTCGACGGCGAGCGCTTCGAGGCCGACCTCGTCCATCGGACCGCGCTCGCACAGCTGTCGGGGGAGTTCGCCGAGGTGATGGACAGCGAGCAGTTACTGTAGCCACTCCTCGCGCAGCAGCGAATAGCGGTACTGGTCGGTCATCCGCCCGTCTGGACGCGGATGCTCGTGGCGCAGTCGGCCGTCGCACGGCCCGCCGTTCCCGACGACGTACTCCTCGATCATCCGCCGGGAGGCGTCGTTGCCGGCGGCGTGTGTCATCACCCACGCGACGAGGTCGAGGCGGTCGAAGGCGAGCTCCAGCGGCGCCTCGGCGCGCTCGGGGCCCGTAGCCGCGTCCCTGCACCGGCTCGGCCAAGCCGACGCTCGCGTCTGTTCCCACCGGTAGGACGAACTGTGTGGCGTCGAGACGCGTGAGTAGCCGGCTGAACAGCGCGCACCCGACCATCCGTGGTCCGTCGATCCCTCGTGCGCGCGGCAGCGTGTACTACTCTAACCGCTCCAGCACCGCCTCCGCGTCGTAGGACAGCGACAGCTCCCGCGAGCGGCCTCGGCCGTCAACGTCGGCGTACTCGGCATCGATGAGCCCGAGCTGGTCGAGCTTGTTGATGATCTCCGAGTAGCGGGTGTAGCCGAGCCCGGTCTCGTCGTGGAAGGCGTCGTACACGTCGCCCGCCCGTTGCCCGTCGTGTTCGGCGAGCGTGCGGACGAACGCGCGTTCGGACTCGGAGAGCCCGCGGAGGTGGCGCGACAGGTGGACGTGTTTGGCTTTCTCGTAGGCGTCTTCGACGTCTTCGACGGCCACCTCCGTGGAGCCACGCATCTCGGCGTTGAGCCCGGCCCGACGCAGGAGGTCGATGCCCACCCGGAGGTCGCCGCCCGAGTCGGCGGTGCGCGCGGCGACGGCATCGAGGACCCGCGTGCCGACCGCGCCGTCGCGGAACCCCCGTTTCACGCGCTCGTCGAGGATGTCGACGATCTCGCGCTCGCCGTAGGTGCCGAAGTACACCTCTTCGGGCCGGAAGACGGACTGGACGCGCCCGTCGAGTTCGGCGATGACGTCGAGGTCGAGATCCGAGGAGACGACGACGACGCCGATCTTCGCGCCGGCGTGGGCCTCATGGGCCCGCAGCAGTGAGTAGAGCGTGTCTGAGGCCTCGTTCTCGTAGAAGAGGTAGTTCACGTCGTCGAGGGCGACCACCAGGACTTCTTCGGCCTCGACGAGCCGGTCGGTGATCTGACCGAACAGTTTTTTGAACGAGATCCCTGAGGTGGGCGGCTCGTACTCGAATATCCCTTCGAACAGACGGGAGAAGACGGAGTAGCGCGTCGAATCCACCTGGCAATTCACCCGGACGGTGCGGACGTCGGCCGCGCCGGCGAGCTCGCCGAACAGCTTCTGGACCGCCGTGGTCTTCCCTGTCCCGGGGGGACCGCGAGCCATCACGTTCAGCGGCCGCGACCCCCGCACCGCGGGGCGGAGCGCGTACTTCAGCGTCTCCATCTGCTCGTCGCGGTGGCGGAACGTCTCCGGGACGTACTCGAAGTCGAAGACGCCCTCGTCGCGGAACACCGACTCGTCCCACCCGAGCATGTCCCCGCTCATTTTCAGTTCCACCTCGCTACCGCCGGGGCATAAGTGTGTGGGCGGCCACGGCACGTCCCAGTGGCGGTCGTCAGTCGAACTTCTCCAGCAGGTCGTCGTAAAACCCCGCCTCGTCGCCGGCCGCGAGCTTCTCGACGATGAGTTCGGGCGTCGACCGCGCGAGGTGGTCCTTCTTTGGGGAACGCTCAACGACGAGGGTGCCGTCCTCGAGCCCGACCGCTTCGATCCCGTCGACCGTGACGGCGATATCGGCGGCCTCGCGGATCTCCGCCGCGAGATGCGAGACGAAGACCGCCGTCGAGTCTGAGCGAGCCAGCGCCTCGAGGATGCCGGCGATGATGAGCGCGGACGCGCCGGGTTCGGTGATCGACTCCAGCTCGTCCACGAGGACGAGCCGGCGGGCGTCACCGGCGACGAGATCGCCGAACTCCCGGAGCGTCGACTCGAACGCGCCGGCGTCGAGCGTCCCCTGCGACTTCGCCTGGTAGTGGAGTGCCTCGAACCGCTCAAGCCGGGCGTGCTCGACCGGAACCGGAAACCCCATTTGCGCGAGCACGACGACGAGGCCGACGAGGTCGAGCGTCGAGGTCTTTCCGCCGGAGTTGACCCCGGAGAGGACGGCGACACCCTCGACGCTGTAGTCGACCGGTTCGACGTCGCTAAAGGGGACGTCGAGCAGCGGCGAGCGGCCGCCCTCGACCGCGAACCCGTCGCCCTCGAAGCGCGGCAGCGTACAGTCGAAGTCACGGGCGAACCGGGCGATCGCGAGTTCCACGTCCAGTTCGAGCGCCGCGTCCACGAGGTCCGCAGCCGGCTCGCGCAGATCCGCGAGCGTCTCGGCCAGCTCCCGCTTCAGTCGGGCAGCACGGCGGTCCCGCTCCGCGGTGAGTTCCTCGCGCAGCTTCGTGACGACCCGATCGTCGGCCTCGACGGGAAACGTCGGCTCGTCGGGGAACGCAGTCCGGGCGCGAGGGGCGTAGTCGGCGAGCTCGAGCGCGTCAACGAGGTGATCGCGGGCGGCGTCGACGGCGGTGGCGTACTCGTCGGCGAGCTCGCGGTCGAGCAGCGAGTCGACGCCGGCGCCGCGCTCGACCAGCGAGAGCAGGTCTGCCCCCTCGATGGTCACGTCGCGCTCCTCGATAGCCTCCCGCAGGCGGTCGTTGGCGACGCTCTCGGCCACGGAGACGGCAGCATCGAGGTCGTCCACGGCGACCGACAGCCGGTCGAGCTCGTCATCGTCCGCGACGGTCCCCTCGTCGGTGAGCCGCGCGATCGCGTCCTCCACGATCCCGAGGTCGAGCGGCGCGTTGAGGTCCGCGGCGGCGTGGACCCGGGCGGCCGCGCGGATGCGGTCACGGTTGCGCGCGAAGAAGGCGAGTGCCCGCTCAGGGACGACCGAGACGGGGTCGTCGAACGCCCCCGGCTCGACGCGGACGTCACCCTCGACCTCGACCCCAGCGAAGGTCTCGTCGAGCGCGACGACGGTGGCGTAGCCGCGGGCCAGCTCCGCCAGCCCGCGGGCGTCCTCGACGAGCTCGACAGAGAGTTCCGGAAAGGCCTCCTGTGCCCGCGCATAGGTCTCGGCGTCCGTCGTTGCGAGACAGCGGTCGCGCACCCGCACGTCGTCGGGCGGGCTGAGCGGCGCGACGCCTGCGAGGGCCTCCACCACCGCGGAGTCGGGGGTGCGTCCGAGCGCCTGCTCGGTGAACGCGCGCGCTTCCTCGATCCGCGACGCGCTGGCGGACGGGTAGAACGTCTCCAGCCGGCGGGCGGCGTAGTCGGTCACCGCCCGGTCCTGGACCAGCGCGAGGACATCACGGTAGAGTTCGCGGGCGCGGTCCGTTGCGAGGAAGTCGCCGTCGTCGCCGTGGCGGGCCCGGATGGCGCCGCGGGCGATGCGGGCCGCGCGGCCGTCGGAGATACCCGGGGCGCGGGCGATGGCGGCGACATCACCGCGCTCGAGAGCACCCTCCGGGTCGTCGAGCTCGCGGAGCCGCTCGGCGGTTTTGGTCCCGACGCCGGGGACCGACTCCAGCTCCATCGTCTCCCGATGTGCTCGCTCCGTGGAAAACTCCATCGGACGGTGGGGCGCCGATCGGTGGGCTCACGCCCGGGCAGCGGCGTACCGGACGGTGACGAGCGGGAGACCGAACAGGCGGATCCGCTGGTCGGCGATGACGGCCGCGTCGTAGCGGCGCACCGTCTCTGGAGGGGCGATGCCGGCGGAGTCGCGCGCCGGCAAGACGCGAAACTGCTGGCTCGCCGGAAGCTGGAACGCGCCGGCGTCGGTGTGGAGGTAGAGCCCACCACCGGGACAGTCGGTCGTAAGTTCGAGCCCGTCGCGGTGGTGGGCGACACGGAGAACCGTCGAGAGGTTCCCGCCCGGCAGCGGGACGGCGACGTTGACGAACCGTTCGGCGTCACCGGCATGGGAGGCGTAGACGGCGACGAAGACGCCCGCCCCGGAGTCGCGGTCGGTACGGACCCACAGCCGCGGGTCGTCACGGGGGTCCTCTGCCGCGGCAAACGCCGATAGCTCGGCGAGGTCATTCGTCACGTGCTTCGGGTCGCCACCCGGGCCCGGGAGGTTCAGCTGCTCGATACGGCTCGTCCACCGGGTCGCAAGGCGCGCCCCCAGGCGGAACGGGTGGTGCCAGACGGCGTCGAGGGTCATCTCGAACTCGGTCGTGCGCTCGTAGAGTGCACGCACCTCAGGGTGGACCGCGTCGGGGGTGAACTGCGGGCGGGCGAACGTCGCGAGGTCGGCTACCTCGCCGGCGACGGGAGTGCCGCGCAGCCCGTGGCGGGTATGCCAGTCGGGGCCGATAGGCGACTCTCCGTGGAGCGGCGACAGCGGGACGTCGCGCGCACTGGCGTAGGAGAGCCCAAGCGCCGCGCCCGAGCCGACAGCCAGCGCGCCGACCCCGGCAGCGACGGCGCGGATCGAGGGGGTCACAGCGGGGGCTAAGCGGCCCCCGGAGTTAAGCCCGCCCGTGCCGACGCGGTGGCTATGGGACGTGCCGGCACCGGGGGCCAAACGGCAGGCGAGAGGGACAGCTGATGGAGCCGCTGGCCCGTGCGAGCCTGTTGTGGGGCCTCGCAAGCGGCCTCCTCTTTGCCGTGCTCGCGCTCGCGTACCGTATCACGGCGGGCGTCCCCCTCTCCGTGCTGGTGGTGGTCGGCGTCGCCGTGGGTGTGGGCGCGGTGACGGCTGGGTTGTCGTACCTCGTCGAGGGGCGGCTCCGCTGATCCGTCTCGAAACGCTTTACCGGCCGAACGGGGTAGTGGTGTCGAAGCCGGGATGGCCGAGTGGTAAGGCGCACGCCTGGAAAGCGTGTTCCCTCAGGGATCCAGGGTTCAAATCCCTGTCCCGGCGTTGTTTTCCGCGGACACCCCGCGAACAGTAGCGACGCTCACCGCGAAGAGTCCCCATCGTGAGCGTGCGGCCGCGACCGATGGGAGGCCAGGACGGATTGCAACTCCGGCGGCGTTGCGCCGCGCGACCGCAGCGGCGCCACGGCAGTTGGAGCGGGTCGACGGCACGACCACCACCCCACTCGGCGCGCCGCATCCGAAGCGTTTCAAGTGTCTCGGCCCCTCGCCCCGGTATGAGCAGACGCACGGCGCACGCGCTCGTCGACTTCGGCGAGTTGCTCGGCCCCCACGAGGAGTCGCTCGACGTCCCGTGGGCGGAGTTCGTCGGGGACAAGTCCAGCGAGGCGACCTTCGAGGTTGGCTCCGATCCACAGGACGCCTACCTCGAGATACAGGCGTACGATGTCGGCACCTTCGAGCACGAGGCGGTCGTCAACGGCAACTCCCTCTCGGGGTTCGATCTCCCGCCGCGCGACGGCTGGCAGTGCTGGGTGGATACGGTGACCGGGGTTGACCTCGTCGAAGGGGAGAACTCGTTGCGGTTCCGGCGCGGCGAAGAGAGCGACGACGCCTTCGTCGTCGGCTCCGTCGTCGTTACCTGGACCGAGCCCATATAAACCCCCGCCACCCCGGCGGCGTTGGGCACGTCACCGCGTACCAAACGCGCCATCTCGTCTCGTCGTGGTAGCAGTGCTGTCGTGCGATTTGCTCCGTGCACCTGCCACTCCCTCGACGGCAGGGCGCCGTGGTGTTCCGCCATTTTTATATAGAACCGTGGGCAATCGTTCGAACGAGTATGAGCCAACAGCGAATGCAGGGCCAGCCGATGATCATCCTCGGCGAGGACTCCCAGCGCATGAAGGACAAGGACGCGCAGGGACACAACATCTCCGCGGCGCGGGCGGTCGCGGAGGCGGTCCGCTCCACGCTCGGGCCGAAGGGAATGGACAAGATGCTGGTCTCCTCGATGGGGGACGTGACGGTAACCAACGACGGCGTCACCATTCTCCAGGAGATGGACATCGACAACCCGACGGCCTCGATGATCGTTGAGGTCGCGGAGACACAGGAGGACGAAGCCGGCGACGGCACGACGACGGCCGTTGCCATCGCGGGCGAACTGCTGAAGAACGCAGAGGACCTCCTCGAACAGGACATTCACCCGACGGCCATCATCAAAGGGTACAACCTGGCCAGCGAGCGCGCCCGCGAGGAGATCGGCGACCTCGCGACCGAGGTCGACCCGGACGACACCGATCTGCTCCGGAAGGTCGCCGAGACCTCCATGACCGGCAAAGGAGCCGACGTGAACAAGGAGCTCCTGGCCGAACTCATCGTCGAGGCCGTCGAGGCAGTCACCGTCGAGGCCGATGACGGCAGCCACGTCGTCGACCTCGAGTACGTCGAGATCGAGACGCAGACCGGCCGCTCCGCCGGCGAGTCCGAGCTGCTCAACGGGGCCGTCATCGACAAGGATCCCGTCCACGCCGACATGCCGACCGACCTCGAGGACGCACGCGTCCTCCTCACCAACGAGCCCATCGAGCTCGACGAGACGGACGTCGACGCGGAGCTTCAACTCGACTCCCCCGACCAGCTCCAGGCGTTCCTCGACAGCGAGGAGGAGCAGTTGCGCGAGAAGGTCGACGCCATCGCCGACTCCGGCGCGGACGTCGTCTTCTGCCAGAAGGGTATCGACGACATGGCCCAGCACTACCTCGCAAAGAAGGGTATCCTCGCGCTGCGGCGCGTGAAGAAGTCTGACATCAAGTTCCTGAAGGAGGTCACCGGCGCGAACGTCGTCTCAGACCTCGACGACTTCGACGCGACCGACCTCGGCACGGCCGACCTCTCGCGGGACGACGCCGACGAGTTGTTCTACGTCGAGGGCGACGACGCTCACGGCGTCACGCTTCTGCTGCGCGGCTCGACCGAACACGTCGTCGACGAACTGGAACGTGGCGTCGGCGACGCGCTGGATGTCGTCGCCACCACGGTCTCGGACGGGCGCGTGCTCGCCGGCGGCGGCGCTATCGAGGTCGAACTCGCCAAGCGGCTGCGCGACTATGCGGACGGCGTCGAGGGGCGCGAGCAGCTCGCCGTCGAGGCCTTCGCCGACTCGTTGGAGCTCATTCCGCGCATCCTCGCGGAGAACTCCGGACTCGATGCCATCGATACGCTCGTTGACCTGCGGGCAGCCCACGCAGACGACGACGAACACGCCGGGCTGAACGTCTTCTCCGGTGACGTGGTCGACACCTACGAGGCCGGCGTTGTCGAGCCAGCTCACGCGAAGGAGCAGGCGCTCTCGTCTGCCACCGAGGCCGCGAACCTCGTGCTCAAGATCGACGACATCATCGCCGCGGGCGACCTCTCCACCGAAGGTGAGGAAGAGGAGGGCGGCCCCGGCGGCGGCATGGGCGGCATGGGCGGTATGGGCGGTATGGGCGGCATGGGCGGCGCGATGTAGACGCCGGCCACGCCCACTCCGCGTCCGTTACGCACCACCGTTCGAACACCACTGATTCTTCAAGCCTACTCGCCAGCCCCGGGCTCGTACCGCTCGGCCAGCAGCCCGTACCGTTCCACGTCAACGCGCCTTCCGTCGACGAACGCCTCTTTCGGGAGCGTCGCTTCGTGGTTGAAGCCGACCTTCTCGAGGACGCGCGCGGAGGTCGGATTGGTCTCGTAGACGCTGGCGACCGCCTTGGCGATCCGGCGCTCCCGGAACGCGTAGCCGACAAGCAGGTCGACGGCGGCGGTCGCGTAGCCGTTCCCCCACGCCGCAGGGTCGAAGAAGTACCCCAACTCGACGACGCCCCAGGGCGGCTCCCGCGCCTCGAAACCGACGAGACCGACAGGCTCGTCGGCGACGACGACCAGATGCGTGCCGTCGTGGTCTTCGATCCACTCGCGCTCGTCGTGACGCGCCGTGGGTGTCGTCGCGCCGAGCCCCTGGCGCACGTCCGGGTCATTGATCAACCGTGCGAGGAACGTGGCGTCGTCGGTCTCGACGGGCCGGAGCGTCACCCGGTCGTCGTGGAGGAAGCCAGCGCCGGACACACCGACAGAATCGCCCCGCGACACTTCACTTGCTCGCCCGCATGTGAGTCGTCCCCATTCCTCCATTGAGATGCGGTCACCCAGACGGGCGGCCGACATCCGTCTGACAGCGGATTATCGGGTCGCTGTCGGGTGGTTTTACTTTCGGTCCGCATGGCCGCCCTTTATGTTCCGTCGCGCGGTACATCCGTTCGCACACGCTCCCTTCCCCTGCTTCTTCCCGAAACGCATAGCACCCCCGACGGGGTAGCCGAAGGCATGCTCGACGTCGCCGCCGTGCTGGAGGCGCGCCAGCGGGTGATGGAGGTGGCGCGCCGGACGCCGCTGGACTACTCGCACACCTTCTCCGACCGGACGGGCGCGGAGCTCTACTTGAAACTCGAGAATCTCCAGCGGACGGGGTCGTTCAAGATCCGCGGGGCAGTGAACCGCATCGCCCAGCTCACCGACGAAGAGCGGGCAGCAGGCGTCGTCACCGCCAGCGCCGGCAACCACGCACAGGGGGTCGCGCTTGCAGCCTCACGGGCTGGCGTCGACGCGGTCATCGTCATGCCGGAGTACGCGCCCGTCTCGAAGGTCGAAGCGACGAAAGCGTACGGCGCGGAGGTGGTGCTTCACGGCGTCGACTACGACGATGCCGGCGAGCGCGCCCACGAAATCGCCGCGCGTGAGGGGCGCGTCTACGTCCACGCCTTCGACGACGAACGCGTCATGGCCGGTCAAGGCACAATCGGCCTCGAGATCGTCGAGGAGCTCCCGGAGGTCGAAACCGTCGTTGTGCCGGTGGGCGGGGGCGGGCTCATCGCGGGGATCGCGACGGCGGTGAAAGCGGACGACCCGGACACTCGCGTGGTCGGCGTGCAGGCAGAGGGGGCGGCGGCGATGGCACAGTCGCTCCGGAAGGGCCAGCGGGTCGAGACCGAGACGGTCGACACTATCGCAGATGGCATCGCCGTCGGCCAGCCCGGCTCGCGCACCTTCGCGGTGGTCCGTGAACGCGTCGACGAGGTCGTCACCGTGAGCGATGCCGCCATCGCCCGGACGGTCGTTGACCTGCTCGAGCGATCGAAGACGCTCGTCGAGGGGG
The DNA here is from genome assembly GCA_964478805.1 of uncultured Halobacteriales archaeon. Classification (GTDB taxonomy): domain Archaea; phylum Halobacteriota; class Halobacteria; order Halobacteriales; family Haloarculaceae; genus Halosegnis. Next base: position 17,893 of record CAYZJQ010000016.1, read on the forward strand.
CCGGTGCCGTCGCGCTCGCAGCGGTCGTCGAGGAGCGGTTCGAGTACAGCACGGACGAAGTAATCGTTCCCGCGCTGTGTGGGGGGAACATCGATCTGAATGTGCTTCGGAACGTTATCACACGCGGGCTTGTCGAGGACGGGCGCTACCTGAAGCTCAAGACCGTCCTGAAAGACCGCCCCGGCGCCCTCGAAGGGCTCATCGAGATCATCGCCGACGCCCGGGCGAACATCTACGGCATTCGCCACGAGCGCACCTCCTTGGACATGAGCCTCGGCGGCGTCGAGGTGGAACTGGATCTTGAGACCCGCGGCCACGAGCACGTCGCCGAGCTCATCGCCGAACTGGAGGCCCACGGGTACGCGGTCGAGGTACTCGTCTGAGGCCGGACGGAGCGCCTGCCAGCCGGCCAGAGACCGACCCGTTATGTCGGTCGCGCGCCTACGACGCCTGTGCTCGGACTGCGCTACTTCGTCTGTGGCTGCTGTGACACGACAGTCGCGGCGCCCGCCGTAGAACCCCCCGACGAGTGCGCGAGCTGCGGGGCCATCGCGCTCAAGGAGATCTCCGACCGGCTGCGCGATCCATCGTATTTTCTCGCAGCGGAGTGACGCGGGCGAAACGGGTTTTCGGCCAGAGGCGCTACTCCGTACCATGACACGGCCGCGGCTCGCACTCATCAACACCTCACACGCCACCGAAGACACGAGCCGGAACTTCCGGCGGGAACTCGACGCCGAGCTCGTTGAGTTCCGGATGGTCCACGGTGACAGCCCCAGCGGGGCCGCGTACGACGAGTACGACGGGTTCGTCGTTACCGGCTCGCGCTCGTCCGCGTACGACGACGACGAGTGGATCGAAGCGACGAAGACGTGGTGCCGCGAGGCGATCGCTCAGGGGCTTCCCGGACTGGGTATCTGTTTCGGCCACCAGCTGCTTGCGGACGTTCTCGGCGGGACCGTCGCGCCGATGGGTGAGTACGAACTCGGCTACCGCACGGTCGCACGCGTGGCGGACGACCCGATGTTGGAGGGGCTTGGCGACGAGTTCCTCGTGTTCACAACCCACTCCGACGCCGTGACCGAACTGCCTGCGGACGCGACGCTGCTGCTCGAGAACGACTACGGGATCCACGGGTTCCGACACGACCGAGTCGTCGGCGTGCAGGCCCACCCGGAGTACGACCAGGAGACGGCCGAGAGCGTCACCCGAGGGAAAGCGCTGCCAGACGAGCGTATCGAGAGCGTCGTGGCGGCCATCACTGAGGCAAACTACGCGCGGGCCTGTGAGACGAAGCAGCTGTTCGACAACTTCCTCGCCGAGGTCAACCGGTATCGGGCGCCGGAAGCGCCGAGCGACGACTGAGCCAACGCGATCGCTCGCCAGTGCGCCGTGGCTTAGCAGTGGTAACTAACGGTGCGAGCGTTTTTATCGGTGGAAACCAACGAGCCGATATGCTGGATTACGTGGGGCTTGAAGCCGACCTCGACGCCGAAGAGCGGCTCATCCGCGACACCGCCCGGGAGTTCGTCGCGGAGGAGGTTCGCCCCGATATCGCCGACCACTGGATCGAAGGAACCTTCCCGACCGATCTGATCGCCGAGATGGGCGAACTCGGCTTCTACGCGCCGAACCTCGACGGGTACGACCTACCGGGCGTCAGCGAGACAGCCTACGGTATCCTGATGCAGGAGTTGGAAGCGTGTGACTCCGGGCTCCGGTCGATGGCCTCCGTGCAGGGGGCGCTCGTGATGTACCCCATTCACCAGTTCGGCTCGGAGGCCCAGAAGGAGGCATGGCTGCCCGATCTCGGGGCGGGCGAAAAGGTGGGCTGCTTCGGGCTCACGGAGCCCAACCACGGCTCGAACCCCTCGGCAATGGAGACCCACGCCGAGGCCGAGGCCGACGGCTACGTGCTCAACGGCACGAAGACGTGGATCACCAACTCGCCGCTGGCCGACGTGGCGCTGGTGTGGGCGCGTGACCGGTCGGCCCCCGACGAACCCGTGCGCGGCTTTCTCGTTGAGACCGATCGCGACGGCGTCGAGACGCCGAAGATCGACGAGAAGCTCTCGCTGCGCGCTTCGGTCACCGGCCAGATCGAGCTGTCGAACGTCCACGTCCCCGAGGCGAACATCCTTCCGGGCGTCGAGGGGATGAAAGGGCCGCTGTCGTGTCTCACGCAGGCGCGGTTCGGCATCGCGTGGGGCGCGGTCGGCGCGGCGCGTGACTGCTTCGAGACGGCCCGGGAGTACGCCACCGACCGCGAGCAGTTCGGCAAACCCATCGGCGGGTTCCAGCTCCAACAAGAGAAGCTCGCGGAGATGGCGACCCAGATCACGACCGCCCAACTGCTCGTCCACCGGCTCACCGAACTGAAAGAGCGCGGCGACCTCAGGCCCGAGCAGGTATCAATGGCCAAGCGAAACAACGTCCGGATGGCACGTGACCAGTCGCGGGTGGCCCGCGAGATGCTCGGGGGCAACGGTATCACCGCGGACTACTCGCCGATGCGCCACATGGCAAATCTCGAGACCGTCTACACCTACGAGGGAACCCACGATATCCACTCGCTCATTCTCGGGCACGACCTGACCGGCATCCCGGCCTTCGAGTAGCGCGGGCAGCGCCACGCCCGTTGGGCACCCGTAACGACGGGAATGGACCGGCCGCGTCGACCGGGCGAACGGACGGGCCGGCGAGGACGACCAGGGCACAGTCACCCGGGGCCAGCCACACCGCAGCCGTGTCGAGGACCACCCGCGTCGGGGCTTATCGTGGAGGGACAGGCACGCTTCAGCCGAGCAGTCGGTCCAGAGATCGGTGCTCGCTGGGAGAGTGACGGGGCACGGCCCGGTCAGACCGCGCCGACGAGGAAGAGGTATGCACCGACGAACAACACGGCGTTGTAGATGCCGTGTGCGAGCGCCGGAACGACGACGTTGTCCGTATACTCGTACACAGCCCCGAGGACGAGCGCGACAAGGAAGATGATCCCCACCGAGACGAGGCCCGCTCCGAGCGTACCGACGACCGCGACGATGTGGATCGCGGCGAAGGGCACGCTCGCCAGGAGGACGGCAGCAGCCGGGCCGAATGCCCGGCGGAGCCGACCCTGGACGGCACCGCGGAACAGCAACTCCTCGGCCGGCCCGTTCACCAGCAGCGCGACGACGGCGAAGACCAGGAGCACTTCGGGGATGCCACCGGTGAGCTCAAGGACGCCGGAGGGCGCCGCCTCAAGCCCGAGCGCTCCGAGCACGGCCTGGGCGCCGACATTGACCATCAGCATCGCGAGGACGGCCCCGACCGCGAGCCCGAGTCCGCGGCGCGTCGGCCAGCGGACCGGGATCGCGAGCCGGTTCCGGGCGTACACGAGCGCGACAGCGGCGTACCCGAGCATCGTCGCTACGACGCTGGCGACCGCGTAGACGGGGTTCGCGAGGAGTTCGCCGGTGAGGATGAGTTCGACGACGATGGGGACCGCGCCGAGAACGTTGGCGACGACGAAGCCAACAACGACGAGGCCGAGCGCGACCGCGAGCGCACGACCACGTCCACGGCCGGCCGCCCGCTCGGGGACGCCCCCATCAACGACATCTGAGGTGACTGCTGACATGGTTGAACCATCTATATTACGCATGCTTGGGGCATAAAATTACGAGTAATCAGTGGTAGCACACGGCGCGATCTCCACCGGAAGCGGTGGCGTTTCCTCGCTCTCGGCCCCCGGAGTGTTCAGCAGTCACTCAGCGTCGTCGGCCTCGCTTCGACGGATCGGGGTATCCTGGCGAACCAGCATCCCCCACAAGTCGCGCCGGTCCGCAGCCTCACGGTACAGTTTCTCGCGCAGCCGGTTGTAGTCGCGGAACTGCCGGAGGAACCCGACCGTATCGTCGGTCCCCGGCGGGGCGACGTCACTGCGGGCGAACGCCTGCTCGATTGCCTCGCCGAACGAGTACACCTCGTCGTCGGTGAGTAGGTGGGCGCCGTCCTCCCAGTCCTCCGGAAGGCGGTCGCGCTCTGCGTCCGCCAGCTGTGAGAAGCCGACCACATCGAGATCGGAGTGATCGAGCAGCTGTTGGGCACACCAGGTACAGAAACCGCAGTCGTCGTCGTACACGAACGTCTCGACGCTCATGACTATCGGTAGACGACGGGAGGACTTCGGTGTTGGCTTCCGCTCAGGTGAACCGACCCGTCTCTACACCGCACTCAACACAGGTCGCCACCAGCGCCGCGTCGTCATCGGGGGCACGGGCGATCTCCTGGCCCGTGCGCTCGCCGCAGTCAGGACAGTCGCGCAGAATCTCGGTCTCGCCACTCTCCGCAGGCGCGCCGAGCGCGAGCGCGCGAACCCGCTCGTCACTCCGGTTGTGCCCCTGCTGCCACTCCCCTGGCTCGAATCGGACGAGCTCGCCCGCCGCCACGTCGATGTCGCCATCCTCGGTCTCGAACGTCGCCTCTCCCTCGAGCACGTAGAACACCTCCTCCTGGCCTGCGTGGCGGTGGTAGCCGAAGGCGAACGACTCGCCCGGCTCGAGTTCGTAGTAGTTGAGTGCGGCGTCGGTCAGCCCTAGTGTGCGCCCCAGCGGTCGCTTCACCGATGCCGGACTCTGCCAGGAATCCACGTCATCGACAGCGAGTTTCTCCATGTGCGCCTCTCCACAGGCGACGACTAAAGCCTGTCCCGCACGCTGGACGGCCGGACTGCACGGACGCCCAACGGTTTACGCCTCCGCCGTCATCATCGAAGCATGCACCCGGACGACGAGTTCGACGCGGGCGCATGGCGCGCCGAACTGGAGCAGTACCGCGAGCGCAAGGACGACTTCTTTGCGAACGATCGCCAGTCGCCGATCCCGGCCGACCAGCGCGACGGTTTCGACGGGCTGAGCTACTTCGCGCCCGACCTCGAGTATCGTATTAAAGCCGACCTCGTCCCCGACAACGGGGACGAGACCGTCGTCATGGACACGACCGTCGACACCCAACAGGAGTACACACGGGTCGCCCAGCTCGAGTTCGAACTTGAGGGCGAGCCGCTGACGCTGGTCGGCTACGCGGGCGTCGGCGAAGACGACAGGTCGCTGTTCGTCCCGTTCCGCGACAAGACGACCGGGCAGCAGACGTACGGCGCGGGTCGGTACATGGAGTTCGAGGTCGAGGGCGACGTGGCTGCGGCTGAGACGGTGCCGATCGATTTCAACCTCGCGTACCACCCGTTCTGTGCGTACAACGACGCCTTCGCGTGTCCACTCCCGCCGGAGGAGAACTGGCTGGACATAGCGATCGAGGCCGGCGAGCGGCTCCCCGACGCTTAGGTTAATCCTCCACGGCGACCTCCGGCTCGTCGTCGGTCGTCGTGACCTCGTCAGCCGGCGTCTCGGTGTCAGTCCGCGCCTCGGCAAGCAGGTAGCCGACCACACCGAGGACGATCCACCCGACGGTGAGTCCGAGCGCGAGCGGATCGGTGCGGACGAGATACCAGACGAGCACCCCGGTCAACGAGAGGTTCAACACGATCCCAAGGACGGGCGGGGCCGGGTAGAAGGGAACCTCGTAGGGGCGCCGCATATTCGGCCGCTCGCGGCGGAGTTTGATGACCGCGCCGTTGACGACGACGAACGACAGCAGGAAAAAGAGACTCGACATGTTGCCCGCACTCTGGGTCGGGAGGACGACGGCGAACAGCATCACCACGGAACTGGCAACGATAGCGAAAAACGGGGTTCCGAACCGATGATGGATCTGTCCTACCCGAGCCGGCAGTTGCCCCTCTCGGCCCATCGCGAAGCCAACGCGTGAGGAGGCGATAACCACGGCGTTAAGCGCGGTGAGCGTCGAGAAGACGGCCCCGAAGACAATGACCGCGCCTCCTTCGCCGACAACTGGGAACCGCGGCATGAACTCCGTGGCTGCTTGTGCGATACCGGCCTCGCCCGCGTCGGCCAATCCCGTCGCCCCAAGCGTGCCGATGGCGACGGTGACCACGGCTAGATACACAACGAGCGTGACGGCGAGGCTGATGAAGATCGCTCGGGGAATGTTTTCTCGAGGGTTCTTCACTTCCTCAGTCACCGTCGTGATGAGGTCGTACCCCTCGAAGGCGATGAACGTCAGCCCCATCGCCGGGAGGATGGCGAACGGCCCCGTGTCGGGGAAGAGCGGCTGGAATTCAGCCGTCGGAGCAAACATCGGAGAGACGAGCCCGAACCCAACGAAGACGACGAGGATCGACACCTTGACCGCGGTAAACACCGTCTCAAGGCTCCCGCTGGCGGCCGTCGAGACGAGGTTCACGGTCACGAGTAGGAGGACCGCACAGAAGGCAAGGCCGACCTGTGCGGGCACTGCTGCTGGTATGAGAGGCACAGCTACCGTACCCACTGCGTCCGGCGGGGGAACGAACCCGTAGACATGGAGCAGTTCAAGGAAGTTCGGCGCGAACCCGAGCGCGTACAGCGTGCCCGCAATCATATAGGCGAACCAGAGCATCCACCCCATGACGAAGGCGGGGAGGTCGGCGAACACCTCACGGACGAAGGCGTAGCCGCCGCCGGACTTCGGGATGGCGCTGGCGAGTTCCGCGTACGAAAGCGCCGTGAACCCGGTGACGACCCCGTTGAGCGCGAATACCAGGATTGCTGCGGGCCCCGCGATTTCGGCCGCCAACCCCGTGAGTACGAAAATCCCGGCGCCGATCATCGCCCCCATGCCGATCATCGTCGCATCAAGCAGACCGAGTTCGGCAGCCGGCTCGCGTTGGTCGGCGCCGCTCATGCCCGTGCCCCTCCGAGCATCGGTGTGCTAACGGTTAACATGATACTACTTTTGTCCAACGGTTTCGGTGAGATTTTGGCCGTCATTTCGCGACACTCAGCCGTGGAACAGCTGTCTGACTTCGTCTGCAACCTCCGTCTCGACAGCGACGAGATAGGTCTGGCCTGCCTCAAGCGTTGTCTCCGAGCCAGGGACACGGTCGCCGTCAGCGTCCGAGATGACGAGACTCCCGCGAGGGAGCGCCACGTCCGCGAGATTGCGGCCGGCGACCGGCGCGCCCTCAAGGACGCGGATCTCGGCGATTTCGAGCTCACCCGGCAGCGCCTCCATCGTCCGGAGATCGCCCGCGGTAGCGGCGTTGACTGCTGCACGGGCACCGACCCGTTCCGGAAAGAACGTCGCATCGACGACTTCGTCGTATCCCTCGACACCAGCTGACGAGGCGACCCGCATCACGGTCAACAGTTCCGGGTTCGCACGGGTTGCCAGCACGCAGGCAGCGAGGTTCGCACCCTGGTTGCCGGTGGCGCCGATGAGTACGTCCGCACTCTCGGGGTCCGCCTGTCCGAGGACATCCGGCCGTGCGCCGTCCCCTTCGATGACCGTCGCGAAGTACGCGTCGGCGATGTGCTCACAGCGGGCTGAATCCGACTCGATGATGACCACGCGGTGCCCCTGGTCGTCGAGCAGCTGGGCAGCGTGAAAGCCAACGCGGCCACCGCCCACGACGATGACACGTAGGTCCATATCCCGCCTCATGTATTGAACCCGAAAAAACCACAGCCCACACCTGCTGGCGTCTCAGGGTGCGACGCCGACGGTCAACAGCGTCCCGTACTCCCGGTAGCGCTCGACCATTGCCTCGCGGGTCGCCCACTCGTCGGTCGGGAACTCCCGCTCGGGGGGGATATCGACCTCCTCGTCGGGGATCCGGTCTTGAGCTGCGACGTGGAGCCCCGCTTCGCGAAACGCCGCGCGGTAGTCGGCCTCCGTCCAGCGGGTCATCTCCACGGCGATCGACTCCTGCCAGTCGTGGCTGTGGACGTGCTCCTCCCAGTAGTTCACCGCACAGTAGAACGTGCCGCCGGGCCGGAGGACGCGGGCGACCTCCGACAGCGTTTCGTGGGGGTCGGCGCTGTAGTAGAACGCCTCCATCGACCAGACATGGTCGACCCCATCCGTCGCGACCGGAAGCGCGCCGAAGTCCCCGACGACGGCCGTGACGGCCTCGGTGCCCGCCTCAGTGGCGTACGAACGGGCGTTAGCCGCCATCGCTGGGGAGCCGTCGAGACCGACACCGGTCCCGAGGTCGCGGGTGTCCGCGAGCGCACGCAGCGCGTACCCGCTTCCCGTTCCCAGGTCGAGCACCGTGTCACCGGGCTCGACGGGCATCCGCGCAAGCGCGTGTTTCGCGGTGTGCCAGTGGCGCTCCTCCATCCCGCGGTCGCGGCCGTCGGCCGCCCAGGCGTCGAACTCCTCACGGACACTCATACCCCGAGTGGCGGCGGCCCGCACTTCAGCCCGGCGGGTCAGGGCGGAGGGGTGGGCTTTTGTACCGGAGTCGCCGACGCGGTGGTATGGCCGGTCCACGCCGTCGGTTCATGGTCGCCGACATCGCTCAACAGCTCGTCGGCGGCTTCCTGCTCGCGGGACCGTTCGTCGTCACCGCGGAGGTGTGGGAGCTAGCGATCTCGATGAGTACGCTCCAGGGCGCGCTCGCAACGCTCATCGTCTTCCTCATTGGCTACGGCGCGCTCTACAAGGCCGATGACCGCGACCCCGACCGCGAGCGGGAGGTCGGCGGGGTCCCTGTCCGATTCGTCTCGCTGATGCTCGTCTCCTTCGGCTCCGTGCTTATCCTCGCGCTGGTGTTCGGCGCTCCAAGCACGTTTTTCACCGCGTTTGAGGTCCCGCGCGACCAGTGGGTCGTCACCACGGCAAAGGCCGTCGCTATCGGCGCCATCTTTTCGGTGGTCGGGGCCGCAACCGCCGACTCCGTGTTCTGAGCACCCGTGTCGACCGGCGGAAGTCGGGGCGCCAGCCATCTCAAGCGACATACGCTGGCTCGCAGTCCCACCCGCACGCCAGCAGTGCATGAGAGCCGGGCGCACGGCCGTGCGTGAGTCGCGCAGAGGGTGCGTGGCCCGCGCGTTCCACAGGGCACCCGTGACCACGGGCGCAGGGCGTGTTTGAGGCCCCCACCGGGCCGCCGGGGGACAGAGGTGCCGTCGCAACCGCACTCAATCCCAGTACTCGACGGCATCCTCGCGGTTCCAAAACCCCGACACCAGCCGCCCGCCGTCGCCACCCGGAGGCGCCCCCGCGAAGACGCCGATCCCGTCGTGGTCGGGATACACCGTCACGTCAGGGTCGTGCATCGTCGACACCATCAGGTAGCGGAGTACCTCCGGCCCCGTGTTGACGATCCGGTGGGCTCCGGATGGGTCGGCGGGGAACGCGAGGAACTCGCCTGGCTCAAGCGGGACGTCCTCGCGGGCTTCCCCGCGCCGGACCGCGCCCTCGCCGGCGAGCACGTAGATCGCCTCCTCGTTGGCGGTGTGGAAATGGACCGGCCACGATCGCTCTCCCGGATCGAGTTCGTACAGCGACGCCCCGAGGGCCTCGCCGTCGGCCGCCGCCGCGAGTCGCTTGCGGCGAAAGCGCGTCCCCTTGTCCTCGTCGTGGTCGGTCCAGTCGAGGTCGGCTTCGTTGACCATGCGCGGCCGTTGGCGTGCACGACCCTAACCGTGCCGACGGCTCACATGAAATCCGAGATGCTACCCTGTTTGTTCCTGTCGTTTTCGAAGACGGACTCCAGCGACCGTTCGAGGATCTTCAGCCGCTGTTTCGTGTACTCACGACAACCGTACTCGTCGGCGACGCGGATGGCGACGTCCATGTACTTGTTGACGGAGCCCTGGTGGACGGTGAGGTTGACGCGGCCCCCACACTCCCGGCAGTCGCCGGTCAGCGGCATCCGACGGTACTTCTCGCCGCAGTCGAGACACCGCGTCTCCTGCCGCGAGAACGCCCGGAGGTTGCCGATGATGTCCGGGAGGAAGTGGTACTCGATGATGCGCTCGGCCACGTCCGTCTCGTCGACCGCGCGCAGCTTCCGGGCCAGCTCCAGCTGTGCGTCCATCTTCTCCATCATGTCGCCGAGCGTCTTGTACG
>CAYZJQ010000017.1:0-2609 GCA_964478805.1 uncultured Halobacteriales archaeon
GCCTTCGCGTCCTCGTAGGCGATCTCCGGGTCCGGGTTCGCCATCGCGAAAATGATGGGGTCGTCGGCCATCGACTGTACCATCGCCTGGGAGACGATGCCGCCGACGGAGAGCCCGACGAACACGTCGGCGCCGGTCATCGCGTCGGCGAGGTCGGCGGCACCGGTCGTGTTTGCGAACTCGCGTTTGTACTCGTTTACGTCGTCGCGGTCGGGGGTGATCGGCCCGGAGGAGTCACACATCACGATGTTCTCTTTCGACGCACCAAGCGAGACGTAGAACCGCGCCGTCGCAATGGCGGAGGCGCCGGCCCCGGAGAAGACGATATCGAGGTCACCGATCTCTTTGCCCGTGATGTCACAGGCGTTCAGCAGGGCAGCCCCCGAGATAATGGCCGTCCCGTGCTGGTCGTCATGAAAGACGGGGATATCCATCTGGTCACGCAGCGTCTCCTCAATCTCGAAGCATTCGGGCGCGGAGATGTCCTCGAGGTTCACCCCGCCGAAGGTGGGCTCCATCGCCCGGACCGACGTAATGACCTCTTGAGGGTCGTCCTGATCGAGTTCGATGTCGAACACGTCGATGTCGGCGAACCGCTTGAACAGGACGCCCTTCCCCTCCATTACGGGCTTTGAGGCCTGGGCCCCGATGTCGCCGAGACCGAGCACGGCGGTGCCGTTCGAGACGACTCCAACGAGGTTCCCCTTCGCGGTGTAGCGGTACGCGTCGGCAGGGTTCTCGGCGATGGCCTCACAGGGTGCAGCGACGCCCGGCGAGTACGCGAGCGAGAGATCGCGCTGGGTGTTCGTCGGCTTCGTCGTCGAGATCTCCAGTTTGCCGGGCGGCTCCGAGGCGTGGTACTCCAGTGAGTCCTCGTCAAGTCCCATGGTGACGGAGGACGTGGCACACTCAAAAAGCTACCCGAAGCGGCGTTCGTCGCCCGTCGAACCTCGGGGTCGCTGGCCTGCGAGCCGCGAGCGCGGGCGTTAAGTCCGCCCAACCCTGAGCGGGAGTATGAGATTCCGCAGGCTCGTTGCGGGAACTGCGGCGCTTGCCGGCGTCACGATGCTGCTCGGCGTGTTCACCGCGGCGGAGGGGGCAGGGCTCACCTGCGCTCAGCGGTGGCCGCTGTGTGACGGACCGCTCGGCGGCCTGTTTCCCGCGAACTACCTGAGCTTCGTGGAGTGGTTCCACCGACTCGTCGCCGGCACGACCGGGCTGGTCGTCCTCGGGACAGCCGTCCAGGCGTGGCGGACTGGCCGGAGTCGGCGGATCCGCTTCGCGTTGACCGCCGCCCTCCTGATCCTCCCCGTCCAGGTGGTCCTGGGGATGCTCACCGTGACCACCTACGAGTGGCTCGTGCTCGTCGCGCACTTCGCGACGGCCACGGCGATCTTCGGCCTGCTCGTCCTCGCGGCGGCGTGGAGTGCCGGCGCGGGCAGGGCCCAAGCCAGGACGGCAGCTCTCCTCGGCGCCGGGCTTGCCGTGCCAGCCGCCGTGGTCTCCCCGCGACTCCTATTCGCGTTCGGGTCGGCAGTCCAAGTCGCCTACTACGGGCTGTTGTTGACGGCGTTCGCAGCGCTGGTGGCCGCGACGACCTGGTTCGACGGCCGCCGACCGCGACTGTCGGCCGGCCTCGGCGCGTCGATGGTTGCCGGACTGCTGGTGCTTGGGCGTCAAGGCTACGGCGAGACGGTCGCGCTCGGGACGGTCGTCGCGCTCGGGGTCGTCGCCGTCTCCGGCGTGGCGGCCGGGCGGCTGACGCAAGCGACCGCTGGCGTGGCGGCCAGCCCCGCGCCGCAGGATGACTAACGGCGACGAGTTTTATGCTCCGGGCGCCGGAACCAGTGGTATGGGTGACACCCTCTCCGACGACGAGATCGACGACCGATTACCGGACGGCTGGACGCGCGAGGGCGACGAAATCGTCCGTACGTTCGAGTTCGACTCCTATCTTGAGGGCGTCGGCTTTGCCGGCGGCGCTGGCGGGTTGGCCGAGGAGGCGTTCCACCATCCGACGATGACGATCGAGTGGCGCGAGGTCGAGGTCCGCTTGACGACCCACGACGCTGGCGGTATCACGGCCAAAGACACCGACCTCGCCGCACGGTTGAACGAACTGGCCGGCTGACGTGGGCAGGGCGTACTCTTTCGGGTACGCCTGCGCGTTGAGCCGCCGGACCGAGGCGTGTCGCTCGCGCCGGCGGCCGTCGAGACGGTTTGCGGAAACGCGCCGTCGAACTAGGGACGGCTGGTTGTTCTTCCGTGTTAACCTGTGACGGGGAGCGATGACCGGCGGGCCTCTCTCCGGACGCTCGCGACGGAGGCGCTCGGCGTCCCCGTCACGTCGGTCGACTTCGGTAAAGTAGCCTGTGACCGTGCCGACCACGACGCGCTGTGTGCTGCGATCAGGGCGGAACTCAACCTGTTTCGGGCCGACCATGTGCCCGAGGTGCTCATCAACTACCCAGGAGCAGCATTAGAATCGAAGACTGCCCCGGCTGGAAGGGAGCCCGTGAAGCCGCCGCGGATGGAGTAGCGGACCAGGGTGCAGTCGGTGCGGTCGCCGAGGTGGTCGGTCACCTGCTCGTCGTGACCGGCGCCCGCCC
>CAYZJQ010000017.1:2709-27669 GCA_964478805.1 uncultured Halobacteriales archaeon
CGACCGACGGGCCGGCCGCAAGCGGCTCCTCGTCGCCGGCCGTGCTCTTGAGTGTGGACTCGGATGCGGGTGTGTCACCGAGTGCATGTGCCTTGCTGGATGGCAGGGGATGGGCACGGGTGGTCGCACGACCGATAACGGGTCGTTCGCGTCGAACGAGGGCGCAACGGTCTTGCGCGGCCGGCGAGAACCCCGGCCTGTGCGGCGATGACGATACGCGATACCCCCGCTCCGAGCCCCGTGTGACGACGACGGCTTCCGAGCCGCACACACCTTCCTGGCCGGCGGGCAGCCGCCCGGAAAGCACTTACCCGACAGTCGAGTATACGTTCACCTCTGATGGCATCGACCGACTACGAGTACGACTACTGGTTGCTCGACCTCGACGGGACGCTTGTCGATGTGGAGCCGGGCTACGTCCACGACGTGTTCGCCGCCGTGGGCGACCGTATCGGGCACGGCTTCTCGCAGGAACAGGCCGAGATTCTCTGGCACGGGCTGGGCGGGTTCCGCAACGACCAGCTCGAACAGTGGGGGATCGACCCCGAGGCGTTCTGGACCGCGTTCCACGAGGTCGAGGACGGCGCAGCGCGGGCCAACCACTCGTTCGTCTACCCCGACGCCGAGCGGTTCGCGGAGCTCGATGTTCCGCTGGGCGTCGTCACCCACTCGCAGTCGTACCTCGCCGAGCCGGTGCTCGAACGACTAGATATCCGCGACTGGTTCGACGTCGTTCTCTGTTGTAGCGACGAGACGGGGTGGAAACCGAATCCCGCGCCGGTCCGGCAGGTGCAGTCGGAACTCGGGGTTTCTGGCAGGGGCGTCCTCGCGGGCGACGGTCCGCACGACGTGGGCGCAGCGTGGAACGCCGGACTCGATGGCGTTCACGTCGAGCGGCACGGCCACGACCGCCGCGGGATGTGCGTACTCGCCGACCACCGGGTCGGATCGTTCGATGAACTACTTGACGGCGAACCCGCCGCCGACTGAGGCGGCTAGTCGTACTGCTCCTCGGCGTCGTCGAGCGGCAGGTCGATGTCCGACTCCTTCATACCCCGTACGTCGGCCTCGAGTTCCAGCGCCTGCCCACAGTCGGGACACGGCAGCGCGAACCGGATCGCGAGTCCGTTTGGCCCGTCGACGAGGTCGAGAACATCCGCGTCGACCGGGTAGAGGTACTCCGCCTCAAGGTCGTGGTCACACGTCATGTGCGAAGATATTCCGCCCCCCGACTTACGTGTTGTCGCTCGGGGTCGCCGCGTAGCCGGCCAGGTCTGCGAGCACGTCCGCCCCGCCGTCGCGGACGACCGCGCGCAGCCGCTCAACGCCCGGCTTCTCGACGCGGTCGGGGTTCGCGAGCACCCGGACCGTCTCGGTCCCGACCGGAACGAAGCCGAGGTCGAGTTTTGCCGCGGTCGCGCGCAGGCCGAGCCCGGCGTCGGCCTTCCCTGCGAGGACCCGACGGGCCGGCGACTCGTGAGCCCGAACCGCCCGGTCGAAGCCGTCGATTGCCTCGACGAGATCGTGTCGGTCGACGCCGCGCTCTGCCGCGAGATCGGCAAGCGCATTCGACAGCGAGGTCCGCAGGCCCGAGTCGGTCGTCCGGTTGACGAACGAGACCGGGTCATCGACGAGCGAGGCCAGCCCGGTCACGTCGGCAGGGTTACCGGCGGGAACGACCACCCCCCACTCGCGAGTCCACCGTCCGAGTTCGACGGTCTCGACCCGATCGTCGACGGGCGCGCTCGTGACCGCTATGTCGGCGACCCCAGCACGCACCTGCCGCAGACCGGGCCGCGACCCTTGGGCCAGGTACCGGGGCCGGTCGATGCGGTCCAGCAGGCGGGCGAGCGCGGGGTCGTCCTCGCCGACGCCGAACACCGTCGGCGGGCGTACGTCCGGGGAGAACAGCTGGACCGCCACCGACTCGCCCGCCGCGAGGTACTCCGTATCCGGCGGAACGGCGACGACGCCGTCGGCCTCGACCAGTGAGGTGGTCGCTCCCGACCCCTTATCGACAGGGTAGACGAGCAAGTCGCCGTCGCCATCGGTGACGAGCCCGGCGGGCATGTACCGGAGTCGGCCTTCGGCGTACCGTTCCTCGACGGCCATCGCGCCTTCGACGGTCGCCCGCTCCGGCTCTGTGACACCGGCGGCCCGGCGAATCGCCGGGGCAACGAACGTCCGGAAGATGGTGAGCGCACTCACCGGGTAGCCGGGTAGCCCGACGTAGGCACTCTCCGCAAGCGTGCCGACGAGCATCGGCTTCCCGGGTTTCACCGCGACGCCGTGAAGCAACAGTTCCCCCTGCTCTTCGATAACGCGGTAGATGACGTCGACCGCGCTCGCGGATGTCGAGCCTGAGGAGAGCACGAGGTCACACTCCTCGGCCGCGCGCCGGAGCACCCGCTCCATCTCAGCGCGGTCATCGCCGGCATGCGGGTACAGCTCCGGTTCGCCGCCCGCCGCCCTGACGCCCGCGGCGATGGTGTAGCTGTTCACGTCGTAGATCTGGCCGGCCGCGCTGTGGAGGTCGGCGCCGGGCCTGACGAGCTCGTCGCCCGTCGAGACGATGCCGACGGTCGGGCGCCCCCTGACCGGCACCTCGTCGACACCGAGTGCCGACAGCAGCCCGATCTCGCGGGCCGTGAGCTCGGTGCCCGGGCCCAGCGCTCGTTCCCCGGCGGCCACGTCCGTACCGGCGAACATGATCCGGTCGCCCGGCGCAAGCGAGGTGCGGACGAGCACCTGATCCCCCTCCGTGTCGGTTCGTTCGACCATCACCACTGCGTCGGCGCCGTCCGGAACGACGGCGCCGGTTGAGATCTCCGCACACTCGCCGTCGCCGACGGTCACATCGGGTTCCGCGCCTGCGTGGACCTCACCCACGAGGGCGAGCCGAGCAGGGTCGGCCTCGTCGGCGCCGAAGGTGTCGCGTGCACGCAGCGCATAGCCATCGACGCTGGCGCGGTCGAACCCCGGCACGTCGAGGTCGGCGTCAAGCCGGTCGGCGAGGACACGCCCCTGGGCCTCGGCCAGCGGCACCGTCTCGGGATCGGGCGCGAGATCGAGTGAGGCGATGGCCTCGTGTGCCGCGTCCGGCGGGGCGAGGTCGCGGAACTGTTTTCTGTCAGACATGGTACTCCCAGTTCTCGACCGCGACGGTCGCACCCTCGTCGATGCCCTCGCTGTCTTCGGGCACGACGACCCAGCCGTCAGCCAGCGCCACGGAGGAGAGCACGCCCGACCCGGACGCACGGGTTGGGGTCGCCGCGACGTCCGGCCCCTCGCCCGGATTCTCTCGGTCCGCGAGTTTCACCCGTGCGAACGTCCGCTCGCCCGGCGAGGAGGGAATCTTCCGTGTGAGCCGCGCAGCGGTCGTCGGCAACGGCTCGGTAGGCATCCGGCCGGCGGCTTTCAGCGCCGGTCGGAGGAACTGGACGGCGTTGACGATGCAGGCGACGGGATAGCCGGGCAGCATCAGAACGGGTGTATCGGAGACGACGCCGAGTGCACACGGATGGCCAGGCTTCAGCGCGACGCCGTGGACGAGCAGTTCGCCCAGGTCGTCGACTACCTCAGGGATGAGGTCGCGCTCGCCGACGGAGGAGCCGCCCGTCGTAACGACGAGGTCCTTGGTGAGGTCGCGCTGAATCGCAGCCCGAAGCGCCGACTCGTCATCGGTCACCACATCGCGGTACTGCGCGCGGCCGCCCCACCGCTCGACCAGGGCAGAGACGGTCAGACCGTTCGTCTCGACCACCTCGCCCGGGTCGGGGTCCGCTTGGACCAACTCCTCGCCGGTTGGCACCACACCGACCGTAGGCCGGTCATAACACTCGATTTCGTGGACGCCGGTGGACTTCAACAGCCCGAGATCGGAGGGGCGGAGTCGGTGGCCAGCCTCGTACAGCGGAGCACCCTCGCTGACGTCTTCTCCCGGCGGCGCGACGTTCTCTCCCTCGCCGACGGCGTCGAACACCTCCACCTCTCCGGCGAAGCGGTCGGTCTCCTCGATCATGACGACGGCATCGGCGCCGTCGGGAAGTTCGCTGCCCGTGTGGACGGGGGCGGCCTCCTCCGGGCCGACGCGAGCACCACGGTCGCGCTCGCGCAGCACCGCCGGCGAGCGACCTGAGGCCCCGAACGTGTCCGCCGCGCGGACGGCGTAGCCGTCCATGGCCGCGCGTGCGTAGTGGGGAACGTCTCGAGCGGCGTGGACGGCCTCCGCGAGCACACGCCCGTCAGCAGACGCAAGCGGCAGCGACACCGCCGTCTCGACGGGCGACACGGCCGCGAGCAGTCGGTCGCGGGCCGCGTCGACGCGGGTGACCTCTTTAAACCCAGACTCTTTCATACGCTTTCTCGGGCCGCAGGGGTGAAAAATGGGTCGCGGGCCGCAGTCGCCAAGCGGGGCCTCGGGTCGCTCAGCCGCGGATCACGACGATAGCGCCGTCGCGGTAGCCGAAGACGGGCGGGGCGTCGCTGGGGTGAAACGCGGTCGTTGCAGTCGTGTGGGGGCCGTGAACCTCGACGGTCACCGCGCCGGTTCCACGGGGGACGGGGAGCGACGCCGTGTCGCCGGGCGCGAGCCCGAGCCGATCCGACTCGGCATGGCTGTCACGCCGGCGAACGACGCGGAGTTCGGCGGCTTGGTCGCCGTCGTTGCGAAAGAGGACGTGTTCGCCGGGGATGGCGACCACGTCACTTCCGAGTCCGACGGTCTCGGTTGGGGGACTCATGTGCGCGGTTTGTGAGGAAGTTGGTAAATGCCTTCTGGCGGGGGTCAGAGTGTCGCCTCGGTGTCGATACCGTACACTGCCGCGGGCGTCTCAACGTGGGCGCGCTGCACCGCGGCCTCGTATCCCTGATCGCGGAGCCAGGCAACGCGCCGGGGCACCGTCTTGGGGCCCAACACCGCACCGGGCCGCTCGGGGTCGTCGATGAAGTCGGTCTCCATCAGGAACGGGGCGTCGGACTCCGCGGCCGCACGGAGGCCGTCTTTCCGGGCGATGACGCTCGCGACCGGGCCGGCGATGGGCCCCTCGGCGTAGTGTTTCACTACCTGATCGGCGGCCAGTCCTTCCGCCTCGGCCCAGGCGGCCACCTCGGTGAAGTCGTCACCACCCTCCGTGTGAAGCTGAACTGGACAGCCGACCGCCGCGCCGACGGAGAACGCGTGGCGCATGACCTCGTTCGAGGCCGCCCAGACGTCGTCGTTTACCTCGTAGTGGGGCCGGCCGGACTTGATCGCCAGCGCTGGCCCATCGGCGACATACTCGCCGGCGACATCGAGGCCAGCCTGCATCAGATCGCGCGCCTCCGCCGGAGTGTAGCCGCGGTCGACGAGCTTCGAGACGAGTGCGGGATGGACGCCGAGAACCGGCCACGCCCGGCCGGGCAGTTCCGCGTCGGCCGCGCGGGTCACCTCGATCGTCAGGTCGAACGTCTCACGGAAGCCGGCCTCGTCGTCAACCGCACCGACCAGCGCCCACGAGGGTTTGTTGAGCACGAGCAGATGGGTGCCGCCGGCGTTCGCGAAGTCGACAGCTGCCGCCACGCCCCGCCCGTTCACCGGGTCGAGGTGAAGATGGTTGTCGAGGACGGGTTGCATACCTCGACTACGTGCGAGCGGGGTCAAAAGCAGCGCGGGTCAGACGAGGTCTTCAGAGTCGTGAGCGCGGAGGATATCACGTCCCCCGGACGAGGTCGACGACGCCAGCCGTCTCGCCGATGACCCACGCGAGAAAGACGAGATAGGCGGCAAGCAACAGGTAGGCCTCGGCGTCGGTGAGCGTTAGGTCCGTCCGCAAGAGCGTAAACAGCAGGACGGTCGCGAGCGTCAACACGCCGAACATTGGCGCGGCGACGGCGAAAGAGACGGTTGCGCTCCCAAAGATGAGCACGCCGACCGGGATGGCGACAAGCAGATCGAACGTGTTCGACCCGAGCACGTTGCCGAGGCTCGTGACGCCCCTCCCAGCTCGGGCCGTCCGTACGCTCACCAGCGCGTCGGGCAGGCTCGTCGCCGCAGCCAGCACCGTCACGCCGGCGAGAAACTCCGGAATGCCGAAGGCGGCGTTCAACACCTCAAGCGAGCCGACGAGCAGTTCGACGCCGGCGAGAATGACCGCCAGCCCGGCCACGAGCAGCCCCCACTCACGCGCTACGGCGACCTCAGGACGGGGGCCGCTCTCGTACTCGGTCACGTCCTGCCACTGGATGAACAAATAGAGGCCGTAGAGTCCGAGCGGGAGGAGCGCGAGCGGGCGGGTGACCTGGCCGTCAAGCGTGTCGCCCGGGATGGGGACGTAAATAACCGCGAGCGCGAAGGTGATGACGAGCGCCGAGACGGCGAGCATGTAGAACTGCGCTTCCTTGTAGACGATCGCCCGGTCAGCGTCGACGGAACCGTCGGCCGCAAGCCCAGAGACGGCCGGAATGACGAGCACGTTGAAAATTGCCGAGCCGACGATGGCGCCGACGCCCATCGCGAACGACCCCGACCATGCCGTGAGGACGACGCTCGCCAGCTCGGGAAAGCTCGACCCGATGGCGACGACAACGGATCCTTGCACCACGGCCGGGAGGCCGTAGTGGGCGGAGAGCCGGTCGGCAGCTCGCTCGAGCCAGCCACTACCGACCCAGACGACGCCCGTGGCTGCGAGAACGATGAGGACGGCAACGGGCGTCGAATTAGGGACCGCGATGACCATACCGGGTGGACTGGGGGAGCCGACAAGTGCCTTGCTTGTCCGGTCAGTTCGCGCCGAGCGTCAGCCGTGCGTGGGCCGCGTTAGAAAGCGCATCGGACCGGCCGTGGTCGCCGGGCGCGACGGCCACCGTTCGCAGGCCATGACGGTTGGCGATTTCAAGCGCGGGCTTGAAATCGGTGTCCCGTGAGACGACCACGAGCGTGTCGAGCCCGTCCGCGACGACGAACTCCGTCGCGTCCACGGCGAGCTTCACATCCACGTCGCCGCTCGTGACCATCACCTCGAATCCGCGGGCCTCGCCGGCGCGGACGAGTTCGGGCGGGGCCCCCTCGTCGAGGTAGAGCCGCGCCACCGCGACGCGGCCCTCGGTCCGGGCTTGCTCGCGCACGTCGTCGAGGTCAACATCGAACTCCTCGCGGAACACGTTGGGGCCGTCGACGAACACCCCGACCCGGGGCGGGTCGGCGGATGGCTCAGGAGCGTCCATGCTCGCGGTCGCGCGGCCAGCGGCAAACCACTGCCGGTCGCCACCGGTTGGGCCCGGCCGACGGCGCTCGACTGGTGTCTGGGGCCGCCCCCGGCCAGGCCCCGACGAGGGATACCGACCACGGGGCCGCCGGCGGGGTCGCCTCCGGACAACGAGGATGGGGCCACCGTTACGGGTCGCAGACGTCCGCTGGAAGGGCGACGACCGACAGACGTCCAGGCCCGAAGCCTCCCTCGTGAGGCGGTCGACCGAACGACCGCTGACGACCGTCCCAACGGTGCGGCCCCCGAGCGCTGCCCGAGAGCAGAACGTATTAACGCCCGCCACGAGAGAAGCCGATATGGCCCTCCGGACGCCGCCGCTCCGCTCGCACCATGCCGACCGGGGCGCGAAGTTCACCGAGTTTGGCGGCTGGGATATGCCGGTCGAGTTCGACGGTATCCGGACGGAACACGAGGCCGTCCGGTCGGAAGCTGGGGTGTTCGACGTCTCGCACATGGGCGAGATCGTGGTGTCGGGCCCGGACGCGACGGCGCTGATGAACCGACTGACGACGAACGACGTCGCCGCGCTCGGCGCCGGCGAGGCACAGTACAGTGCGATTACCAACGAGACGGGCGAACTGCTCGACGACACCGTCGTCTACCTGCTTCCCGACGGGGAGCGGTACCTGTTCGTCCCGAACGCGGGCGGCGACGAGGCAGTCTTCGAGCGGTGGGTCGACCGCCGCGACGAGTGGGACCTCGACGCCCGCGTCGAGAACGCCACCACCGAGTACGCGATGTTCGCGCTGCAGGGACCCGACGCAATCGGAGTCGCCGACGGGTTGGCAGCCGCCGACCTCACTGCGGTCTCGCGGTTCGGAGTTGTCGAGGCGACGCTCGCCGGCACGGACTGTCTCATCGCCCGCACTGGCTACACCGGTGAGGACGGCGTGGAGATCATGTGTCCGACCGACGACGCCGAGCCGGTGTGGACAACGCTGGTCGGCGAGGCGGGTGCAGGGGTCCAGCCCTGCGGACTCGGGGCACGCGATACGCTTCGTATCGAGGCCGGCTTCCTTCTGTCGGGCCAGGACTTCGACGCCGAGTCGAACCCCCGAACGCCGTACGAGGCGGGCATCGGGTTTGCGGTTGACCTCGAGACGGAGTTCGTCGGGCGGGACGCGCTCACCAACCAACACGCGGCTGGCGTCGACGAGCGGTTCACTGGGGTCAAACTGCTCGAACGGGGTGTCCCTCGACACAGCTACGATATCGTCAATACGGAGAACCGCGTTGTCGGCACGGTCACCTCGGGAACGATGAGCCCGACGCTCGGAGAACCGGTTGGGATGGGGTATCTCCCAACGGAGTACGCCGACCCCGGGACGAGCCTGCGGGTGGTCGTCCGGGGCGAGGGGAAGCAAGCCCGCGTGACACAGCTACCCTTTTATCAACCATGAGCTTCGACATCGACGACGACTGCCGGTACAGGGAGACACACGAGTGGGCGCGCACAGCAGACGGGGTCGTTCGCGTCGGTATCACCGACTTCGCACAGGACGAACTCGGCGATGTGGTGTTCGTCGAACTCCCTGATGTCGACGCCGAGGTGACCGCCGGCGAGGCGTTCGGCGTCGTCGAGTCGATCAAGGCCGTCTCCGACCTGTACACTCCTGTGAGCGGCACGGTAACGGCCGCAAACGAGGCGCTGTTCGACGCGCCGGAACTCGTCAACGAGGACCCCTTTGGAGAAGGGTGGATGCTCGAGATCGACCCCGCCGACGAGGCGGACCTCGACGAGTTGCTCTCGCCCGCCGAGTATCGCGACCAGACTGAGTGACCGTACCCGTATCCGAACGCGTTTTTAGCTGGCGTCCGCGGTCCGTACACTGAGAAGCCGGTATTCGGACGCGCGGGTCGCGACGAGCGTGAGACCGACCACGCCGTCGCGACGACCGCCGTTCGGACCCGTCATGACGACCACAACTACGGCCGCATGGACGGGTTCGTACCGCCGGGCGAGACGGCCGCCGAGCAGACTGACCGCGGGCTGTCGTTCATCGAGCGCGTCTTCAAGCGGGACGGTGACGGGTGCCCCCGGGCCGTGACTGTCCTCCGTCACGACGCCCGCGCCGACCTGCTCCCCGACGCGGAACTCAAAATCGGCGGAGGCTGCCGCGATTACATCGCGCTGCCGATGCTGTCGTCGACCCCGGCCATCGTGGTCGCCAGCAGCTCCGACGGCGACGGCGCCGTGAAGATGGAAGTGGAGGCGACGGCCCCACACGGCCAGGCGGCGACCGGGGGTAAGGCAGCCAAGCTCCCCCTCCCGCCAGAATACACGAACAGCGCCGAGCAGGCGGACTAAGCGGCGTGGCGATGGATACTCAGTCGTCTGGCTCGACCTCGACGCCGTACAGTTCCCGTGCCGCCTCGACGGACACCTTTCCCAGCCGGACATCCCGGCAGACCGCGTCAATGTCGCGCTCCGCTGCGGGCCCGTAACCGCCGGCACCGGGCGTGCGGATGCTCACCGTCGCCCCGGCGTCGAGTTCGCGGATGAGCTTCGGCGGGAGCCGCTCGGTTACCTCGCCGTCGGCGTCGACGAGCGCCGCGCTCCCCGACTCACCAGGGTCACCGCCAGCAAGCCCGTAGGGGCGGCTCCGGTGGCGATCCGCAAGCAGGCTAAACGTTGCGGCGTGGTCACGGACCGTGATGTCTCGCCGGAGCCCGAGCCCGCCGCGGAACTGGCCGGCACCACCGGAATCGGGGCGGAACTCGTACCGCTCGACGCGCAGCGGATAGGCAGTCTCGAGCACTTCGACCGGGGTGTTCATCGTGTTCGACATGTGGACGTGGACGCCGTCCAGACCGTCTTTGCCGACGCGGCCGCCGAAGCCGCCGCCCTGCGTCTCATAGAAGGCGTATGGAGAGCTATCGCGCGGGTCGGTCCCGCCGAAGGTTACGTTGTTCATCGTCCCCTGGCCGGCGGCAGTGACTCGCTTGGGGACGGCCTCACCGAGCGCGCCGAGCACCACGTCGGTAACGCGCTGGGAGGTCTCGAGGTTGCCCCCGACGACTGCTGCGGGCGGCTCTGGGTTCACGATGGTCCCCGACGGCGCCTCAACCGTGATGGGGCGGTAACAGCCGTGGTTCGGCGGGATGTCCGGATCCGTCACGCAGCGGACGGCGTAGTAGGTCGCAGAGGCCGTCACGGCACGCACGGCGTTGATCGGCCCCTCGGTCTGGGGGGCCGTCCCGGCAAAGTCCACGGCGACGGCGTCGCCGTCAACGGTGACAGTCGCACATACGGACAAATCCTCGGTGCCGCGGCCGTCGTCATCAAGCGCGTCCGCGAACGCGAACTCGCCGTCGGGGAGTTCCGCGAGCTCCGCGCGCATCCGCCGCTCGGAGTAGTCTTTGATTTCCTCGACGGCGGCGCCCATCGTCGCGGCACCGTACTTCTCGACGAGGTCGGTGTACCGCCGGACGCCGGTCTGGTTAGCCGCCTGCTGGGCGCGGAGGTCGCCGCGCCGCTCCTCCGGCGTGCGGACGTTAGCGAGAATCGTATCGAAGACCGCCTCGTTCGGGTCGCCGCCGACGAACAGCTTCACTGGTGGGATGCGCAGGCCCTCCTGGTAGATCTCGGTGGAGTCGGCGGCGACGCTGCCCGCGCGTGCCCCGCCGATATCGGCGTGGTGGGCGCGGTTCGCTGCGAAGGCCACCAGCTCGCCATCTCGTGTGTCGCTTCCGCTGGCCTGTGTTGAGGAGCGGGGGCCTCCGCCGTCGCTGGCGAACACCGGCGTGACGAGCGTGAGGTCTGGGAGGTGGGCGCCCCCCCGGAACGGGTCGTTGAGGAGGACGGCATCACCGGGTTCGAGCGTCTTGGGCGGGAACCGCTCGACCGCCGCCGCGACCGAGAACGGCATCGCGCCGAGGTGGACGGGCATGTTCTCGGCCTGTGCGAGCATCTCGCCGTCCGGGCCGAACAGGGCACACGAGCAGTCGCGCCGCTCCTTGATATTGGGCGAGTAGCCCGTGCGCACGAGGTTGGCGTTCATCTCCTCGCACACCGCGGCGCAGGCGTTGCGCACCACCTCGAGTGTGACGGGGTCGACGCCGGCGCTCGGGTCGCCGCCAGCGTCGCTCACGGGGCGACCTCCACGAGCAGGCTGGCGTAGTCGTCGACGTGGGCGCGCTGACCCGGCCGGACGACGACGGTGCTCTCCGGGCCCTCCACGACCGCGGGGCCGTCGAAGGAGCCGTCGACGGGGAGCTGCGTCCGGTCGTAGACGGGCGTCTCGACGGCCTCGCCGTCGAAGGTCACGGACCGGCGCTCGCGGCGCGCCTCGGCCACGCTCCCCGCGACGGGCTCGGGGTGGAGGTCGGGCGTCTGGACGACGCCACGGGCACGGAGCCGGACGGTGACGAGTTCGACCGGCTC
Source organism: uncultured Halobacteriales archaeon (assembly GCA_964478805.1). Lineage (GTDB taxonomy): Archaea > Halobacteriota > Halobacteria > Halobacteriales > Haloarculaceae > Halosegnis. The sequence continues at coordinate 14,341 of CAYZJQ010000017.1, forward strand.
GCCGGGGTCGGCGTGGCCGTACCGCTCGCGGTGGCGCTCGTGGAACCGCTCGGCCAGCGTCGCGAGCGTCGCCTCCTCGACCGGCCCGTCGGGGACGGGAACGGAGAGCTCGAACGACTGGCCTCGGTAGCGGAGATCGACCGAGCGCTCGAATGCCACGGTCTCAGGCTCCTCGGTGGCGAGCCGCTTGCGACCCCGCTCGCGGAACTCAGCGAAGGCGTCGGCGAGCGTCGACGGCCGCACCTCCTCCCAGGGGCGGACCCGCGAGACGCTGTAGTCGTAGAGCGTGTCGCTGATGAGCAGGCCCAGCGCCGACAGCACGCCCGCCGAGCGCGGGATGACCACCCGGGGGACGTCCAGTGCCTCGGCGAGCGCAGTGGCGTGGAGCGGGCCGGCGCCGCCGAACGCGACCAGCGCGAAGTCGCGGGGGTCGTGGCCGCGCTCGACGGAGACGACCCGGAGGGCTCGTTCCATATTCGCGTTCGCGACCTCGAGGATACCCGTCGCAGCTGCCTCGACAGAGACGCCCAGCGGGTCCGCGAGCCGCGACCGAACCGCCTCGCGGACCGCCGCGAGGTCCGCGTCGAGGTCGTCGGAGAGGAACCGCTCGGGGTCGAGCCGGCCGAGAAGCAGCTGTGCATCCGTGATTGTGGGTTCGGTTCCGCCTCGGCCGTAACACACCGGTCCGGGGTCGGCCCCGGCGGACTTGGGGCCGACACGGAGGGCACCGCCGGCGTCGCGCCACGCGATCGACCCGCCGCCGGAGCCGACGGTGTGGATGTCGACGGTCGGGACGCCGACGGGATACTCGCCCACCTCCGTGTCGGTCGTGACGAGCGGCTCGCCGCCCTGCACGAGCGAGACGTCACAGGAGGTGCCGCCCATGTCCATCGTGATGAGGTCGTCAACGCCGGCGAGCGCGGCGATGTAGGTGGCCCCCTGGACGCCCGCCGCCGGCCCCGACAGCAGGGTGTTCACCGGCCGGTCGCGCGCCGCGGCGGCGGTGACGGTACCGCCGTTCGACTGCATCAGCTTCAGTTCAGCGCCGATGTCGCGGTCGGCGACCGCCGATTCCAGCCGGCCGAGGTAACGGTCCATCACCGGCTTCAGGGCGGCGTCGAGGCTCGTCGTCAGCGTCCGCTCGTACTCGCGGATCTCAGGGAGGACGCGGCTCGACACGGACACCGCAGCGTCGAGCCGCTCGTCCAGTATTTCGGCCACCCGGCGCTCGTGGGCGTCGTTCTCGAAGGCATGGAGCAGACAAACCGCGACGCTGTCGACGCCCGCGAGGTCGGCGGCGAGATCGTGGACGGCGGCCTCATCGAGCGCCTCGAGCACCGCGCCGCGCTCGTCGAGCCGTTCGGGCACCTCGAACCGGCGGTCGCGGGGGACCACGGGGCGTGGCTTCTCGGCCTGGAAGTCGTAGATGTCCGGGCGCGCCTGACGGCCGATCTCGAGCGCGTCGCGGAAGCCGGCGGTCGTGACGAGCGCGGTGTCGGCCCACTCGCCTTCGAGGACGGCGTTGGTCGCAACGGTCGTTCCGTGGGCGAGAAACCCGATCGCCGGGAGCGCGAGCCCGTCGGCCGCGGCGGCGTCGAGCCCGTGTATCACCCCCTGCTCGGGAGCGTCCGGCGTCGAGGGAGTCTTGTCCTGCTCGAGCCGGCCGTCAACGACGGTGACGAGGTCGGTGAACGTGCCGCCGACGTCGACGCCGACACGCGGCCCGTCGGCGGTCATCGGTCGACCCTCCGTGCCGCGACCGGCAGGTGGGTCCGAAGTCGCGTCTGCATTGTCGGCCGGTGGGAAGCGAGGGGCTTGACTGTTGGCACCGCCCGGATTGGCGCGAATAGTGCCTGAACAACTCACGAACGTGTTGATATCAGTAGCTGTGGTGGACGCGATATGCGTCTGTGTGCAGTCCAGAACCGCGGGAATCAAGACCGACGGGCTGTAACGTCGGATATCCCCATGAGAACGCACGAAGCGACCCGCGCCTCGGGAGGCCACCGATGAGCGGGAGCCCGTACGCACCCCACACGGCGTCGGAGACGGCGGCGATGCTCGATGCGGTCGGCGTCGCCGACGAGGAGGCGCTGTTCGACATCCCTGAGTCGGTGCGGTTCGACGGCAAATTCGGTATCGACGCCCGGTCGGAGCAGGCGACGGTCGCCGCGGTGTCGCGCCGGCTGGCCCGCAACGACGACCTCGTCGAGTTCCTCGGTCGAGGCCACTACGACCATTACGTGCCCAGCGCGGTGGACCACCTCGCCGACCGCTCGGAGTTCATCACCTCGTACACACAGTACCAACCGGAGGTCGCACAGGGGTTCCTTCAGGCGCTGTTCGAGTTCCAGTCGATGCTCGTGGAGTTAACAGGGCTGGGCGTTGCGAACTGTTCGATGTACGACGCCGCGACGGCACTCGGCGAGGCGGCGACGCTCGCCGAACGCCTCCGCTCTGTCGAGGGAACGACGGTGCTCGTCCCCGAGTTGCTCCACGAGGGCCGACGGGGCGTCCTCGAGAATTATTTGACCGGGACCGACCTGGTCGTCGAGACGTACCCCCACGACGATGCGAACGCGGACCTCGCGGCGCTTGCGGAGCGCGTCGACGAGGCCACGGCCGTCGTGTACGCCGAAAACCCCACCGTCCGTGGCACCGTCGAGGAGGGGCTCGCGGAGATCGGTGCGCTCGCGGACGACCACGACGCGTTGTTCGTCCTTGGGAGCGACATCGTCTCGCTCGCGCTGTTGCAGGAGCCGGCGAGCGTTGGTGCGGACGTGGTGGTCGGTGATGGGAGCGCACTCGGACTCGCCAGCGCCCACGGCTTCGGGCTCGGGCTGTTCGCCTGTCGCAACGACCGCGAGTTCCTCCGCCAGGTGCCTGGCCGGCTCGTCGGCGCAAGCGAGGACGCAGCCGACCGGCGGGCGTACACGTTGACACTCCAGACGCGCGAGCAGCACATCCGCCGGGAGCGAGCGACCTCGAACATCTGCTCGAACCAAGCCTGGGTGGCGCTGCGGGCCGCGATGCACGCGGCCTATCTCGGCCCCGACGGCCTTGTCGACCTGGCGAACGAGAACGTCCGCCGGGCACGGGAGACGGCCGCTCGCCTCGACGAGCTGACCGGGGTGCAGGCACCGGTCCACGACCGCCACCACGTCCGCGAGTTCGTCGCCCGGACGGACCAGCCGGCGCGGGCGGTGGTCCAAGATCTCGAGCAGTCGGGGTACGCCGTCCACGCCGTCGGTGACCACGAGGTGCAGGTGTGCGTGACGGAGACGACGGAACCAGCCGTCGACGGATTCGTGGAGGCGGTCGCGGAGGTGGTTCGGTGAGTCATCAAGAGTCCGAACCGGACCCGGCGGCTGACGGAGCCCCTGACGAAGCCGCAGAGACGCTCCGATTCGACCAGGCGACGTGGCGTGACCCCGACGGCCGGCGGTACGAGCCGCTGCTCTCGGAGAAGCGCAGCCGCGAGATCACGGTGGCCTCGGAGCTCCCCGACGAGCTGACGCGCGACACGCTCGAGCTGCCCGACCCCGCGGAACCGGAGCTGGCCCGCCACTACACCCGGCTCTCGGAGATGAACTACGGCGTCGAGTCCGGCCCCTTCCCGCTCGGCTCGTGTACGATGAAGTACAACCCGAAGTTCACCGAGGACCTCGCGGCCGACCCGGCTGCAGCCGTCCACCCAGATCGGTCCGACCGGGCCACACAGGGCACGCTCGCGCTGTACCACGAGCTGCAGACGTATCTCGCGGCCATCGGGGGGATGGATGCGGTCACGCTCCAACCACCCGCGGGCGCCGCCGGTGAGCTCACGGGCATCCTGATCGCGAAGGCGTACCACGAGGCCAACGGCGATGACCGGCGCGAGGTCATCGTTCCCGAGTCGGCTCACGGGACGAACTTCGCGTCGGCGGCGATGGCTGGCTACGAGGTGACCTCGCTTCCCTCTGGCGGAGATGGCCGCGTCGACCTGGAGGCGCTGGAGGCCGCCCTCTCCGAGGAGACAGCGGCGCTGATGCTGACGAACCCCAACACGCTGGGGTTGTTCGAGCGCGATATCGAGGCGATCGCCGAACTGGTCCACGAGGTAGGCGGCCTGCTGTACTACGACGGGGCGAATCTGAACGCCCTGCTCGGGCGCGCTCGCCCAGGAGATATGGGGTTCGACGTGATGCACTACAACGTACACAAGACGTTCGCAACACCGCACGGCGGCGGCGGACCCGGCGCCGGGCCCGTGGGCGTCGTCGAGGAGTTAACCGAGTTCCTGCCGGACCCGCACGTCCGTGAGACGGACGGCGCGTACGAGCGGTACACCCCCGAGCGGAGTATCGGAAAGGTCCACGGCTACGAGGGGAACTGGCTCGTCCTGTTGAAGGCGCATGCGTACATCACCCGGCTCGGCGACGCAGGGCTGGCCGACGCGAGCGCGAAGGCAGTCCTCAACGCTAATTACCTCGCCGAGCAGGTGGAGTATGAGGTGCCGTTCGGCCCGTTCCACCACGAGTTCGTCGCGTCGGCAGGCGAGCAAGACGCCGCTGACGCCGCAAAGCGGATGCTCGACTTCGGCGTCCACCCGCCGACAACGAAGTGGCCGGAGATCGTTCCGGAGGCGCTGATGACAGAGCCCACGGAGGTCGAATCGAAGCGGACGCTCGACCAGCTCGCAGCGGCGTTCAACGCGGCGCGGGCAAGCGACGACGACGACCTCGCGACCGCGCCCTCACGGACGGCTGCCGGGCGCATCGACCAGACCAGCGCCGCGCGGAACCCACGGCTGTCGTGGCAGGCGCTCGACGGGACAGAGTAGCCGGGTTACGCGCCCGTATCGACCGCGATCTCGGTCCCACGGCCGATGCGGACAAAGCCGTAGTCGCAGTCGGGACAGTGCCATTTCACCTTCGTGCCGAGATGCATCTCCGTCGACGCCGACCGGTAGAACGTCTTGGTCTCGCCGCAGGCGGGACACTCGTGGTCGAGTTCGAGAGCCATACCCGACGTAGCGAGCGGCCCCACCTGAACGTACCGGAACGGCGGGACCACGCTGCCGACGCGGGGGCCCCGGGACCGGGTATAAGCCTGTGGCACCCGTGGGTCGGGTATGAAGATCTACACCGGTCGCGGCGACGAGGGAATGACCGACCTGCGCGACATGTCGCGAGTGTCGAAGACGAGCCCGCGCATCGAAGCCTACGGCACCGTCGACGAGGTGAACAGCGCCATCGGCGTGCTCCGACCGTCCGGGTACGACGACGTCAACGACCAGCTCCGGGAGATCCAAAACCATCTCCACATCGTGCAGGCCGACCTCGCGAACCCGGCTACCGACGACGAGGACGCCCCGCACGTCGAGGAGCAGCACACGGAGTGGCTCGAGGACGTGATGGACGACTACGACGACGAACTCGACCCGCTTGAGTCGTTCATCCTGCCGGGCGGGAGTCCCGTCGGCGCGCGGCTCCACCAGGCGCGGTCGGTGTGTCGGCGCGCCGAACGGCGCTGTGTCGACCTCGCGAGCGACGAGCCGATCAACGCCGAGGTGGTCGCGTATCTGAACCGGCTCTCCGACGCGCTGTTTACTCTTGCGCGGGTCGTCAACGCCCGCGAGGGGATCGACGCGGAGTCGCCGACGTACTGAGTGGCCCCGGCGCGACTGGCTGGTAACGGGATGAGGTGCAAAGGGACAGAGTGCCGGGGGGACGAACCCGGCGATGATGCCACGGTAGCGAGCGCCCCTCGCGGGCAGAACCGCAGATGATAGAGACCCGCAGGGGCGCTCGTGTTTTTAGGTTTGCCTAAATCCATATAAGCGTGTCGGTTTTTAGGCTGGCCGAAAAATTAAGATCCGACCTCGATGGGTCGCCACAAGGGATATATCTCCGAATCGCCTCTTCACGACTATGAACAAACACTTCGAGGACGCAGCGTACTACCTGAAGCGAGCAGGAGAGACGGCGAAGGCGGGGCTAAGCGAGGAGATCGGCCGTGCGGAGGCGCGGGTTCGAGAGCTGACCGGGCGCGAGGCGGAACCAGCGCCGAACCGCCTGGAGGAGCTCCGCACCGACCTAGCGGCACTCCAAGAGCGGGCCGAGGGGGAGGCTCGCGAGGCCATCGCAGACGCCCGCGAGCGGCTCGACCGTTCGCAGAAGCAGGAAGCGTAGTTCTTATACGCAGCCCCGCGATATCACGGGATACGGGTCGGTGGTCTAGTTCGGTTATGACACCTCCTTCACACGGAGGAAGCCGGCGGTTCAAATCCGCCCCGACCCATCCTGGAGCAAACGTGCATAAACGGTAGGGTGGCAGATACCGCTACATGGCGGCATCTGCCGTGATTCTCGGGCCTGCGGTCGGTGTGGCTGCGATGACCGAGGGGGACGTGCTGCTGGCCGCAGCAGCAGCCGAACCGCTCTTCTAACACTGATACTGTGCGTAGCGCTGGGGTCGACCACACGCCAGGCAAGGGTCTCCACGGCGCCGTATAACCGCTTGCTCGGGCGCACCACTCTGGAGACTCTCACGGTGAGAAGCCGGCAGGCGATTTATACGGTCGCGCGACAGAGGGGTATGTGAGCATGGAGTCGGCGAGCAGCGCCCGCAACACGGAGGAAGCCCCCGAGAGCACGCTCTCGCCGCCACCTGGCGACAGCGTGTTGCTTCTCTCCTCGCGGATGGCCCGTCGCGACGCCTGTCTCGTCGACGACGGCGCACCGCTTGCCGACTCGAACGTTCTCGCAGTCACGCTTAACGGCGATACCGACGATGTGACAGACGAGTTCTTTCGGTGTGTCGGGCGGCTTCCCGACCGACTCGCAGTGGTAGCCATTGGTGAGAACGCGCGAGCACCGTCGAACACCGACGAGGGCCTCGCGGCCGAGCACGGCGAGGTGTCGACAGCCTCGGTCTCCTCGCCCGGCGACCTCACGGGACTTGGAATCAAACTCAGCCAGTGTCTCTCGACGTGGGACGATAATCCCAACCGGACGACCGTCCGGTTTGACTCGTTGACAACGCTACTGCAGTTCGCGGAGCTAAAACGGGTGTTCCGGTTCGTCCACGTCCTTCTCGGGCGCATCGACAGCGCCAATGCGGTCGGCTACTTCCATCTCGACCCAGCGGCCCACGACGACCAGACGCTCGCGACGCTGCGGGGGCTGTTCGACGCGGTGTACGAACTCGAGGACGGCGAGTGGGTCGAGGCCTGACCCGCCTATCGCGCGTGGAGTCGCATCTCGACCGGCTCGGCAGGATGCATCGTCAGTGACGGTCGTAACTCCAGTGGTCCGTCGGCAACGCGTTCGAGCGTGAACTGCCGACAGATCGTCGCGAGAATGAGTTTCGCCTCCAGCAGCGAGAACCGCTTGCCGATACAGATACGCGGGCCACCGCCGAACGGGAAGTACGCGTAGTTGGGCCGGTCGCGTGACCGCTCCGGGAGAAACCGATCCGGGTCGAACGTCTCGGGAGCGTTCCACCAGCGGGGGTCACGGTGAACAGCCCACTGTGAGAGCATCACCAGTGCGTCCTCGGGGACCCGATAGCCGGCGAGCTTTACGTCCGTTCGCGGCTGACGGAATATCACGTAGACGGGTGGGTAAAGTCGCATCGTTTCCTCAAGGACACGCGAGGTGAACGCGAACTCGCGGGTATCGGCGGCGGTGGGCCGTGCCTCCCCGAGCGCGTCGAACTCCGCGTGGACGCGGTCGCGCGCCTCCGGATGCTCGTCAAGGAGATACAGCGCGTACGTGAGCGTCAGTGCCGTCGTGTCGTGGCCCGCAAGCAGCATCGTCATCAGTTCGTCGCGCAACACCGAGTGGTCGATCTCGCCGGCCTCTGCGGCTCGCAGCATCACCGCAAGCAGATCTTGGTCCTCCTCGTCGATACCAACTGCGCGCCGCTCCTCGACCACGTCATCGAGCACGCGTTCGAGCGTGTCGATGGCGCTGTCGAACCGACGGTTTTCCCGGGTGGGGACCCAACTCGGGGTGAGGAAACGGACAGCATCGGGTTCGAACCGCGAGCCGAGTGGCTCTAGAGCGCTCTGCACCTGCTCGACTGTCTTGGCGTCGAGGTGGGCGTCGAACATCGCGTCGGCGATGATACCGACAGTGAGCTTCGCCATCTCCTCGCGCACGTCGACCACGTCGCCGGGCGCCCAGTCGGCGATGTGTCGCTCAGTGTGGTCAATCATCATCGATGCCATATCGGAGATACGTCGGGGGTCGAAGGCCGGTTGGGCGCGCTTCCGCTGGTTCCGCCAGAACTCCCCTTCCGAGAGCAGGAGGCCGTTGCCGAGCAGCTCGTCGACCGCGTCGTCACCGAAGACGGGCTTCGTGTACGCTCCCTCGCCGGCGACAAGCACCTCCTCGATGTCGCGGGGGTTCGCGAGGAGGTAGGTATCGCGGTCAGCAAGCTGAAACCGTGCGATATCGCCGTAAGCACGGCCGACCTGCTCCATGAAGGCGAACGGATCGCGTGCGTACCGACGGGTACTGCCGACGACCGGCTCACCCTTCGGTCCGGGCGGCTGAGACTGCATATTTATCGTAGGGGCCCGACGGGCTAAAGGGTTCACTCGCCGGAAGTCCACCTCCGTGAGTCGCCACGGCCCACGGGTCCGTGGTGTCAGCTGGCCGTCGCTGCCGCAACAGCATGGACACCCCTGGCGGACGGCTTGGCCGCTGGCCGTTCGCCATCGACAGCCGCCAGTCCGGCGGCGTCGGGGTCGACGCCGGCTGCACCTCGGGCCACCCGTCCTGGCTGGTGGTGACGGGTGGCGGGCCCGCACGCTTCATCGACCGGTCGGTAGGCGTGGCTCGGCTCACCCAAGCGAGCGGTATCCTACTGAGTGCCGGCCCGGTCGATCTTCGGGCGATCGCCAAGGGCGGCGGCTCGACGCTGCGACTGGGTCGCGCGACCGCCTGCTGGCCGTACCCACGCCGTGGACCTTCGTGTGATGAAGACGCTGGCGGGCCCTGCAGCGCGGACGAGAAGGCAGCGACGATCATCGAGGGGGCCGCGACGGGGCCGAACCGTGAGGTCGAAGAGGCGACCCACGGTACAGGTGGGTGATGAGTGAGCTCTCGGCGGAGGCGAAAGAGCGGCTCGAGGACGTGGTCGCGCTCCAGCCGACCAAGAACAAGGAGCTACAGGAGCGGTGGGGGATGGAGTCGGGCAGCGAGGTCCACGGCTATCTCGAGGGAGAGCTGAAGGAGTACTATTACCGCGACGAGAACAGCCTCATCCGTGCGACGCCGGAGGCCGCAGAGCTCGTCGACGCAAAGCCGGGCGTCGAGAGCGACGCCGACGGGGCCCCACGAGCCGTCCGGGTCCCCGAGTTGCAGGTCGGGATCATCCAGGTGCTTGCCGGTCCGGATGAGAAGGCCGAGAGCGTAGTCAGCGTGCTTCACAAGCTCCGCGAGACTGGGGTTGACCCCGAGGTCGAAGACGTGCGTGAGGGGCTGCGAGCGCTGGCGAACAAAGGGGTCGTCGAGAGCGCGCGACGGACGGTCCCCGTGTTCCGGCTCGCGGTGGCCCGCGCCAGCCTCGAAGTCGAGACCCTTGAGGACTGACGCGAGACTACCGCCGGCGAGCGCGCTGACGCTCTAACACCCGGCGCAGCGCCTTGCCCGGGCCGCCGTCGACCGGCCATCCTCGGGAGCGCCATGGAGGCGGCTCCGGCGTGAACTCTGGACACGAACCGCAACACTCAGCGGCCGTGACGTGGCGGCCCTTTGCCGTACAGTACGGGAGCGGCAGGTCCGGGTCGCGGAGCTCGAAATGGCGACAGTCCGGCCGCATCGTATCGAGATACGAGCGCCAGCCTCGTTCGTAGGCACGTTCGGCGATCTCGCGGCGCTTCGCGGCTTTCCAGGCGGGGGCGACGTACTCGAAGCGGGCGGCCGACCGGTCGAACTCGTCGCCTGACGGGCGCTCGAGGATGCGCGTCCCCGGCGCGTCGACCGCCAGTGTGGTCGCGTTCCACGCGACGTCAACGCCGTCTGCGCCGACCGCGAGGATCCCGGCCTCGACTGGGAGCCGCTCGTACAGCGCCGGCTCGACTGCGGCACCGGTCGCCCGCGTCGCCACCCATACCTCGTCCGCCAGCCCTAGCGCCACGTCACGCTCGAGTTGATCGCCCAGCGTGCGAGCCGCACTCGCGGTTAGGTCCGGCTTGTTTTCAATAGCGACGATCCGCTCGACCCAGTCGGGATACCGGTACACCCGACGGAGCTCAATCCGGTTACCATCCCGGCGCGTCTCGACAAGGCCGCGCGACGCCGCCTCGTGGATCGCTTCGCGGACGTAGCGCCAACCGTAGCCCGGGTCCGGGAGGACGTCCCGGTAGTACGCGTAGCTCGCGGGGGCGTGCCGGACGACGTGGAGGAGATCGGAGTCGAGCCGCTCGTCACCGAGCGCAGCGCGGGCGGCGAGCGCGTCGGCGTCACACTCAAGCACGAGCGTGTCCCATCGGCGCGACTGAACGCCGAGTTGCCGGGCGACGACAATGGCTCGGCCAGGCGCCTGGTCGCTGACCGGCGGCCAAGCGCGTTCGGCCCACCGGCAGACACGCAATTCGAAGAGGAACTCCGGTTCGGCCACGGGCACTCACCGACGCCCAGGCTTCACGCCTCCCCGGCTTCGTCGGCTGCCTCGTCGTCGGGCTCCTCGCGGGGGTAATGCTCCTCGAGGAACGCGTGTGCCTCCCGGAGGATGTCGCGAGGACCGTCTTGAGTGATGGTGTTGATCGCCTGCTCGTAGTCGCGCCACTGCAGGTCACGGTGCTCTTTCGACAGCTCGGCGGACGCCTCGAACGATTTCGCGACGAACAGGTGGACCGTCTTGTGGATGGTGTTTCCACCTGCCTCGAACACGTAGTCGTAGTCCTCCCGGAACCCGTCCAGCAGCCGAAAGTCCTCGATGCCGGCCTCTTCGGTCACCTCGCGGATCGCGGTCTGCTGGAGCTCCTCGTCGCCCTCGACCCCGCCTTTGGGGAACTCCCAGTCACCGGGCCGGGACTTGAGCAGCAGGTATTCGCGCCGGCCACGGGTATCCCGGAAGAGGATGGCGCCCGCACTCGTGGCCTCTATCATTGCTCCCTGATACTTGGTCGTGGGTTAAAGGGGTATCGAACCGGTCGACGACGCACCCCGAAATTTCTTGCGCATGGTGGGCCAGTGAGGAGTATGGATGACGCGGACGCCAGCGCGGATGCGGGAATCTTCTCGCGGGAATCGGCGTACCTCGACCGGTACGTCCAGTTTGGGCACGCCTCAGGAAAGCTCCTCTCAGTCTCGTTTCCGGGAGAGCCCGACGCCGACGCCGCAAGCGATCACCCACTGCTCGACCGGATCGACGCCTATCTCGAGGGGACTGCCGATGATTTCGACGACGTGCCGGTAGCGCTTACCCTCCCGACCGACCGCCGGGCCGTCCTTGAGTCACTCCGGACGGTCCCGTACGGCGAGAACGTTTCCGTCGCGGCACTCGCACGGATGACGAGCGGGCTCGCCGACGACGCCGACGACCAGCAGCTCGTCCGTGAGGCGCTCGCGGCGAACCCCGCCCCGCTTGTGCTCCCAGACCACCGAGTCCGCGACGGACCCAGCGCCGCCCCGCCGGAGGTCGAACAGCGACTCCGGTCGCTCGAAGGGTTGTAGGTTGACCCTGAGGAGACGACCGGTCCGGGGCGTGGTCACCCCTCGGTGCTGGTCGAGACCAGCGTGTACACACCCGACACGCGAGGTGAGATGCAGTGGCCGGAGGTGATGTGCCGGTGCCGATCAGCCCCGTAGTTCGAGGCCTTCGTAGGCGATGAACTCCACCGCGTTAACGAAGTAGTGAGCCACCGCGACGACCAGGAAACTCCCCGTCACGATGTAGCCGGCCGCGAGGACGAAGCCGAGCAGCCCCGTCACCGCTACGCCGGCAGGGCCTTGCACCTCGTGAGCGAGCGCAAAGGCAACCGAGGAGACGACGGCGAGCGCCCACGGCGACGCACCGAAGCCCACGGTGAAGGCCCCAATCAGCGTCGCGCGGAACAGCGCCTCCTCGAAGACAGCCACGAGCGGGAGCGTCCCGCCCAGCAAGAGCAGCCAGCCACGAGCCGACTCCGGGGCCAACAGCCCGCGGAACTCCGCGCTGGGCGCGTAGCCGACCGTCTCGGCAACGACACTCGCCGCGGTATTGAGCACCGACAGCCCAAGGCCGAAGCCGACACCAAGCGCGAGCTCCTCAAGCGAGACGGAGAGGCCGAACGCGCTCGCCGGGACCCGCGCATACAGCGCCGCGCCGACCAGCACCGCGAGGAACAGCCCGTGTGTCACCAACACGTTCACGAAGAGGATGCTCGACGAGAACGTCGGCGGCTGTGTGCGGTATGTCGAGTCGCGAGCCCTGAGATGGTCCGTCCCGTCGGGGAGGTCGTCGAGCCACTCGAGTTCCTCGCGGGTCGGAAGGCCAGTGCCGACGCTGGTAGCACGCGCGAGGCCGAGTAAAACGAGGGTGGCCGCGGTCGCGAGCGCAGCGAACGCGGCCCAGTCGGTCACTTACTGCGGGCTGGGCGAGCCACTTGCGGGCCGCGCGTCGCCGCTACCGCTCTCGAGTGCCTTGCCCGTGATCGAGCGGAGCCGGTCGACGAGCGAGTCCTTCTCGGGCTCGCCGGCGAGCGCCACCTCGAGCACCTCGGAGATATGCGAGACCGGGATGATCTCGACCTGCTCTTTGTACTCGTCCTCGATCATCACGTCCTGTTCGTTCGCCTTCGGAATGATGACCGTGTCCACGCCGGTCTTGGCGGCGGCTTCGATCTTGTGGGTCACCCCACCGACCGGAAGCACGTCACCGCGCACCGACAGCGAGCCGGTCATCGCCACGCTCTGGTCGACAGGGATGTTCTCTAGCGCGGAGATGACCGCTGTTGCCACCGTCACCGACGCGGAGTCACCCTCCACGCCCTCGTAACTCTGGACGAATTGGATATGGATGTCCTTCTTCGAGATGTCCTCGTCGGAGAACTTCTTGATGATGGCCGAGACGTTCTGGACCGCCTCCTGGGCGATCTCTTGGAGCTTTCCGGTTGCGATGACTTCGCCGGGGCCCTGCGAGGGCGTGACCTCGGCCATGACGGGCATCACGATACCGGAGTCTTCACCCATGACAGCGAGTCCGTTGACGCGGCCGACCACATCGCCTTCGGCCAGGGACATGTTGTAGTCCTTCCGCCGCTCGATGTAGTTGTCCGCGAGCTGCTGTTCGATGGAACGCGAGCGCCGCTTGGCCTGGAGCACGTCGTCGCGGGTCGTCACGTCCTTGTTC
>CAYZJQ010000018.1:0-27358 GCA_964478805.1 uncultured Halobacteriales archaeon
GAGTTCTCCTCCGTGTATTTCGTGTTGATCTACCTCGGGGAGTTCATCCACATCTTCCTCGGTGGTGCAATCATCGCGACGCTGTTCCTCGGCGGGCCGACGAGCCCGTTCGTCGGCGTCGAGATCCTGCCCGGCTTCCTCTGGTTCGTGATCAAGATCTGGGCGGTGTTCCTGTTCACCCAGTGGATGCGGTCGGCGATCCCACGGGTGCGCATCGATCAACTCATCGAGATCGGCTGGAAAGGAATGCTGGTGTTGTCGTTCGCGAACCTCGTACTCACGGCCCTCATCGTAGGGGTGATCATCTAATGATCGGACTACTCAAATCGATGGCAACGACGATGAAACACGCGCTCGACGGGAACACGTTCACCGTCGAGTATCCGGAGGACACCCCCGAGGTGTCTCCACGATTCCGGGGCGTCCACAAGTTCTCACAGGAGCGGTGCATCTGGTGTCGCCAGTGTGAGAACGTCTGTCCGAACGATACCATTCAGATCGTTACGGACGACAAGCGCAACGGCGAACAGTACAACCTCCATATCGGGCAGTGTATCTACTGCCGGCTGTGTGAGGAGGTCTGTCCCGTTGACGCGATTCTGCTCACCCAGAACTTCGAGTTCACGGGGGACACGAAAGACGACCTCGCGTATAATATGGAACAGCTCAAGAACGTTCCCTGGTACAAGGACATCGACCCGCTTGCGTCCCGCGAGCCCGATCGCGGTGCATGGATCGGCGAGGGCGAGGGCGAAGTCGACTACCAGTAGCCAGTCCGTTCTTTTCAGAGTGGCGTCACACGCGGCCAGCTGACGTGCCGCCTGCGAGCGCGTCCCCGTGCGTGGCCGCACAAAGAAAGGTTCAAACCGAAAGGGACTGACGTTCACCTAATGGCTGTAGCACCGGTCGAACTAGCGGCGTTCCTGCTGTTCGCGCTGTTGACTGCGGGCAGCAGTCTCGGCGTCGTCCTGGTTCGCGACGTCTGGCACAGCGCGCTCCTATTGGGGGTAGCGCTCGTCTCCGTTGCGATCCACTACGTAATGTTGCGGGCCGAGTTCCTCGCGGCGATGCAGATCCTTGTGTACGTCGGGGGGGTACTCATTCTCATCACCTTCGCCGTGATGCTGGTCCGCGAGACCGACGAGGACGGGCTGGAGGTGACCACATGACTACCCGTCCGCGCCTCTACACCAGCAAGTCACAGATCGTCGGGCTGGTCGCGTTCGCGCTGTTTGCCGTTTTCACGGTTGTGTTCCTCACGGCCGACTTCGGACCTGCAGAGACGTTCAACGGTGCAGAGCGCATCACGGCGACCATCGGTTACGCGATGATTAGCCTCGACGCGGGAACGTTACCGGTCGAAGGGTTTCTGGTGAGTTTCCTCATCATTGCGGTCGTGCTTGACGCCGCACTTGACGCCACGGTGATGCTTGCCAAGCGCGATGAGGACGAGACGGACACGACTACCGTCACCGACGGCGGCCGAGAGGGAGGTGACCGCAGATGACGGTCCCGGTCCAGTACTACCTCGTCCTCTCGGCGCTCGTGTTCTGTATCGGCCTGTTCGGCATTCTAACCCGCAGGAACGCACTGCTGTTCCTGATGTCGGTTGAGCTCATGCTCAATGCCGCGAACATCAATTTCGTCGCGTTCTCGTTTTATCATGGAAACCTCACGGGCCAGGTCTTCAGCCTGTTTACGATGGCACTCGCCGCCGCCGAGGTCGCGGTAGGCATCGGCATCATCCTCGTCTTGTACCGCAACTTCGCGGACGTGGACGTGACCAAAGCAACAACACTCAGGTGGTAACATGGCGGAACTCACTGCATTCGCACCCGGAATCGCCGTGCTCCCGTTCGTATCGTTCCTCATCGCGTTGCTGGCAGGCAAATACCTCCCGAAGAAGGGTGCCATCGCCGGTGCTATCGCGACGGGCGGATCGCTTCTGCTGTCGCTTGCAATGCTGTACACGGTGTGGACCGACGGTGCCGTCGGTTACACGTTGTATACATGGGTGGGCGGCGACGCCGTCCCCTTCCAGTTGACCTTCGGGATTCTACTCGACCAGCTGTCGACACTGATGTTGGTCATCGTCTCGACTATCGCACTGCTGGTACACGTGTTTTCGCTGGGCTATATGAACGACGAGGGTGAGACCGGTCTCCCACGCTACTACGCCGAACTCGGGTTGTTCACGGCGAGTATGCTCGCCTTCGTCTTCTCGGACAACCTGCTGATGGCGTTCATGTTTTTCGAACTCGTCGGTCTCTGTTCGTATCTGCTCATCGGCTTCTGGTTCCGCGAGGCTGGCCCGCCGTCGGCGGCAAAAAAGGCATTTCTCGTCACGCGGTTCGGAGACTACTTCTTCCTTGTCGGCGTGGTCGCCGTCTTCGCGACGTTTGGGACGGCCGCGTTCGGCGGCCCCGGGGTGACGGAGTCGTTCCCGGGTCTCGCTGAGGCTGTGTTGGCGGGCGAGACGACGGTGAACACGTTCGGGTTTGCGCCATCGACGTGGTTCACCATCATCGGCCTGCTCGTGCTCGGCGGCGTGATGGGGAAGTCGGCGCAGTTCCCGTTCCACACGTGGCTGCCGGATGCAATGGAGGGTCCAACGCCGGTCTCGGCACTCATCCACGCGGCGACGATGGTCGCGGCTGGCGTCTACCTCGTCGCCCGGATGTATGGCTTCTACGCGCTTTCGCCAACCGCTCTGGCCGTGATCGCCTTTGTCGGCGGCTTCACCGCACTGTTCGCGGCGACGATGGGCGTCGTCAAGCGCGAGATCAAGCAGGTGCTCGCGTACTCAACTATCTCGCAGTACGGATACATCATGCTCGCTCTCGGTGGTGGTGGCTACGTCGCAGGCGTTTTCCACCTCACCACCCACGCCTTTTTCAAGGCGCTGTTGTTCCTGGGTGCCGGGTCAGTCATCATCGCGATGCACCACAACGAGGACATGTGGGACATGGGCGGGCTCAAGAACGAAATGCCCGTGACCTACTACGCGTTCCTCTCTGGAAGTCTGGCGCTTGCGGGCATCGTTCCGTTCTCCGGCTTCTGGTCGAAAGATGAAGTGCTATACGAGACGCTCGTCCACGGGCTCGGCGGCTCGCCGCTCCTGCTGGCCGCGTACGCGATGGGACTGCTCGCCGTCTTCTTTACGGGGTTTTACACCTTCCGGATGGTGCTGTTGACCTTCCACGGCGACCCGCGGTCTGACCTCGCGCGTGACCCCCATGGCGTGCGTTGGAACGTGAAAACGCCGCTCGTGATCTTGGGGACGCTCGCGGCCGTTGTGGGCGTGATCAATCTCGTACCGATCCACACGCTGTTCAATGGCGTTCCGGAGTTCCTTCACGACTGGCTCTACGGCGGCCCTGCAGACCTCAACGGCAAGTACTACACCGACACGCTGCTCCACGACTACGCCGGCTACTCGGCAGGGACGCTCCCTGGGCTTGGCGAGGTCGGGACGCTGTTTGCATCGGCGGGCCTGTCGCTGAGCGTTGCCGTCGCGGGCTCTGCAGTCGCGGTCGCCCTCTACCGCGGCCCGTCGCCGGAAGAACATACCGACAAACTCGGCGGTCTCAAAACCGTGCTCTTCAACAACTACTATCAAGACGAGTATCAGGTCTGGCTGGCGGAGGGACTCACGGTTCGGATCGCCCGTGCAGCCGACGCCTTCGACGTGCAGATCGTCGATGGAGTCGTCAACTTCGTCTCCAGTCTGAGTCTCTTTACCGGCGACCGTCTCCGTCGCGTGCAGACAGGTATCGTGAGCAACTACGCTGCACTCTTGACGCTGGGGCTGACGCTACTGCTCGTGGCCTTCGGCGTCATGCAGGGGTGGTTCCTGTGAGCCAGGCAGTTGAGCCGACGAGGTGGTCTGTATGATGATGGAACTACTGGTGGGTGTCTGTCTGCTGGGCGCGTTCGTCGTGTTCGTCCTTCCGAACGAGTGGGCGCCGAAGGTGTCGCTTGGAATCTCGCTTGTGCCGCTGGCGCTGTCGCTGTATATGTACGCCGTGTTCGACGGCGTGGGGAACGCCTTGCTCGGCGGCGACCCGGCGTTCGAGACCCGCTACGCCTGGCTGACGCTCGGCCGCTACGACGTGAGCTGGCATATGGGGCTTGACGGCATCTCGATGCCGCTGGTCGTGCTCGCGACGTTGCTGACCACGCTCGCCATCCTCGCGTCGTGGACGCCAATCACGGACCGGCAAAGCCAGTTCTACGGGCTGATGCTGTTCATGGAGGCCGCACTCGTGGGGGTGTTCGGTGCGCTCGATTTCCTCATCTGGTTCGTCTTCTGGGAGGCGGTCCTGGTCCCGATGTACTTCCTCATCGGGATCTGGGGCGGCGCACGCCGCAAGTACGCCGCGATCAAGTTCTTCGTGTACACCAACATCGCTTCCATCGTGATGTTCATCGGGTTCTTCGGGCTCGTCTTCGGGCTCGGTGACTCGATCAGCTCGCTCGACCTCCCCGCCATCGCACAGGCGCTGCGCGCGGGCGAACTCGGCTCGTTGGGGCTTATTGGCTCGACACAGCTCGCCACGCTCGCCTTTGTGGCGATGTTTATTGGCTTTGCAGTGAAGGTGCCTGTCGTTCCGTTCCACACATGGCTACCCGACGCCCACGTCGAAGCGCCGACGCCAGCCTCTGTGATGTTGGCGGGTGTCCTGCTGAAGATGGGGACGTATGCGCTGTTGCGGTATAATTTCACCATGTTGCCGGAGGTGGCCGCGGCGCTTGCGGTACCGATCGCTTTCCTGGGGGTCATCTCCATCATCTACGGCGCGCTGCTCGCGCTCGCGCAGTCGGATCTCAAGCGTATCGTCGCGTACTCGTCGGTGTCCTCGATGGGCTACGTGACGCTTGGCCTCGTCGCCTACACGCTGTACGGTGTGGGCGGTGCGACGTTCCAGATGGTGAGCCACGGGCTCATCTCCGGGCTACTGTTCGCCTGTGTCGGCGTCATCTACAACACGACGCACACCCGGATGGTCGGTGATATGTCCGGGCTGGCAAGCAAGATGCCGATCACAGTCGGCGCGTTCGTCGCCGGGGCGTTCGCATACATGGGGCTCCCGCTGATGGCCGGCTTCGCGGCGGAGTTCTTCGTGTTCGTCGGCTCCTTCGGTGCGTCCTTCGCCGGCGCGCCGGTGTTCACCGCGGTAGCGATGTTTGGAATTGTCGTCGTTGCCGGCTACCTGCTGTGGTCGATGCAGCAGTCGTTGTTCGGCCCGTTCCGTACGGCCACAGACGACGAGGTGGTGCCGGCAGCAGTCCACGACGTAGTGCCGCTGCTGGTGCTTATCGTCTTCATTATCGCGCTGGGGACGTTCCCGTACGACCTCGCGTTCGACATGATCGTTGAGGCAACCGAACCCGTGGTCGGTAGTGAGACGGTTGCGACGTTTGGAGGTGATCCCTAATGGCTATTAGTCCCGACTGGGCGGCGACGGCGCCGACGCTCGTCCTTGCTGCGACCGCGCTCGCCGTCTTCACGTTCGATAGTATCGATCCCGATTCGAGCAACAGCCCCGTCCTCGCCGGCATCGCGTTCGTCGGTGCGCTTGCGGCGATGGGCACCTCGGCGATGTATCTCGTTGCCGGTGTCGGCGACCCCACGGTCGTACTGTACGGTGGCCAGCTCGTGGTCGACGAGATGGCGCTGTTTTTCCAGTTCATTTTCACGAGCGTCACGGCGCTGGTTGCACTGGCAAGCTATGAGTACATCCGTGACCGCCGCTACCAGGCGGAGTATTACAGCTTGCTGCTGCTGGCTGCGACGGGAATGAGCTTGATGGCCTCGGCCGGCTCGCTCGCGACGGGCTTCGTCGCCCTCGAACTCGCGTCGCTGCCCTCTTACGCGCTTGTCGCGTTCTTAAAAGAGAACCGCGGAAGCGTCGAGGCAGGGTTGAAGTACTTCCTCGTCGGCGCGCTCTCGTCGGCAGTGTTCGCCTACGGCGTCTCGTTAGTATACGCCGTCTCTGGCTCGCTGCTGTTCTCGGACGTGGCGAGTGCAGTCCGTGAGACGCCGCTGCCGGGTGTGCTCGGGCTCGGCGTGTTGATGATACTCGGCGGGTTTGCGTTCAAAACCGCTTCCGTCCCCTTCCACTTCTGGGCACCGGAAGCGTACGAAGGAGCGCCGGCGCCGGTGTCGGCGTTCGTCTCTTCGGCCTCGAAGGCAGCCGGGTTCGCGCTGGCGTTCCGCGCGATGATCGTCGCATTCCCCATTGCCGGCGTCGTAAGCGCGATCGACTGGGTGCTTGCCGTGCAGATCCTCGCCGTCGTCACAATGACGCTCGGCAACTTCGCAGCTGCGACCCAAGAGAACGTAAAACGGATGCTCGCTTATTCGAGCGTAGGCCACGCCGGCTACGTCCTGATCGGTCTGGCCGCACTCACCGGAACCGGTGACGCAGACATCGTGCTCGGCGCTGGAATGTTACACCTCCTCGTATACGGGTTCATGAACACGGGCGCGTTCCTGTTCATCGCGCTGGCGGAGTACTGGGGCGTGGGCCGCACGTTCGAAGACTACAACGGCCTTGCGACTCGAGCACCGCTGGCCTGTGTCGCAATGACCGTGTTCATGTTCTCGTTGGCTGGGCTTCCAGTCGGCGGTGGCTTCGTCTCAAAGTACTACCTGTTCGCCGGTGCGGTCAACGCCGGGGTCTGGTGGCTCGCTTTGGTCGGGGCGGTCAACAGCGCGCTGTCGCTGTTCTACTACAGTCGTGTCGTGAGAGCGATGTGGATCGAGGACCCGGCGGAGGGCGTCGAAGTCACCTCCTACCCCTCGACGCTGTATGCCGCGGTCATCGCCGCTGCCGTCGCGACAGTCATCCTGCTGCCCGCGCTGGGGCTGTTCTCCGGCGTCGCCTTCGACGCTGCCGCGCTGCTGTTCTGAGTCCGCTCGAACGGTGGCTTTTACCACCTCGCCGCGCTACCATCAGTTATGTCGTTCCGGCTCGTCTTGGGCTGTGGCTCCGTCGGTCGTCGGCTCGCCGTTGCCGACGACGGGCCGGTCCGCGTTGTCACGACCGACGAACATCGGATCGAGACGCTCCGTTCGGACGGCGTCGCCGCAAGCCACGGTGACCCGACCGACCCGGATGTGCTCGCCGAGGTGCCCGAACAGCCCGATACCGTCGTCGTCGGAAGCGACGACCCCGCTCGGAACTTAGCGGTCGCTCGTCTCGCCCGCGAGCGGTTTCCCGACGCGCGACTGTTTGCTTTCGCCGGCCGGGGAGCCACCGATGCAGAGGTGACCAAACTCCGCGAGGTCGCCGACGATGTCCACGACCCCCGGGCGGCAATCTCGGAGTTCCTCATGGAGCGGGTCGGGGATGACGGACTGCGGACGCGGCGGCTGAAGCGTGTCCTCCGAAACGTGCCCGGGCCACTGGCCGTTGTCGCCCACGACAACCCCGACCCGGACGCCATCGCGAGCGCCGTTGCGTTGACACACATCGCCGAGCGGGCTGGTACGCCTGCAGAGGCCTGTTACTTCGGCGACATCAGTCATCAAGAGAACCGCGCGCTGGTGAACCTCTTGGAGTTCGAGCTCACCGATCTTGACGGCGATACGGATCTCTCGCGGTTTGGTGCCGTCGCGTTGGTCGACCACTCCCGGCCGGGGGTAAACGACCAGCTTCCGGAGGACACGGAGATCGACATCGTCATTGACCACCACCCGCCACGCGCACCCGTTGAGGCTCGGTTCGTCGACCTGCGTTCTGATGTGGGCTCTACTTCGACGCTGTTGACTGATTACCTCCGCCGACTCGGCATCGAACCGTCGCCAGCGCTCGCGACCGCACTCCTGTTCGGCATCCACGTCGACACCCGAGAGTTCTCGCGGGAGGTCGCCATCGAGGACTTCGAAGCCGCCGCATACCTCGTGGGGTTTGCGGACGCGGCACTGCTTGAGCGGATCGAGTCGCCAAGCGCCAGTGTCGAGACGTTCGATATCATTGGCCGCGCTATCGTCGAGCGAGAGGTCCGCGAAGACGTGCTGACGACCTATGTGGGGGAAGTGACCGATCGCGACGCACTCGCGCAAGCCGCCGATCGACTCCTGGATCTCGAAGGAATCGCGACGACGCTTGTGTTTGGCTGTCTCGATAACACTATCTTCGTTTCCGCTCGGGCCCGGGGGGCCGACGTCGACCTCGGCGAGGCGCTACGCGACGCCTTCGGCCAGATCGGGTCGGCCGGCGGCCACGCGGACATGGCCGGTGCTCAGATCCCCGTCGGCGGGCTCGTCGGTGAGGAGGACAACCGCGAGGAGGTGATTCGTGGCGTTCTCACCGATCGGTTTTTTGAGACGCTCGGTGTTGGGGAGAACACTGCTGCTGCAGCCGTGTACGCAGCCAGCGACTACTTCGGTACTGGTCTCATTGAGCGTCGGCGCGACGAACCTGGCGACGCCGCCTGAGTGCCGTTGCGACGCGGTGGGCAGCCGCCTAGGGGTTTTTGCTCGTGCCCGTCGACGCGGCGGTATGGACCAGGGGACGCTCGACGAGAAGCCCGAGGTTCGCGACTATATGACCCGGGACGTAGCGACCGTCTCGCCGGACGATACGGTCGCGGAGGTGGCACGACGCATCGCTGAATGCGAGGAGACCCATTCTGGCTTTCCAGTGTCAAGCGGCCGCCGTGTCGAGGGGTTCGTCTCCGCGCGTGACCTCCTGCTTGCCGATGATGAGGCCGCCATCTTCACGGTGATGACCGAAGACCTGATCGTCGCCCACCCGGATATGAAGATCACTGACGCCGCCCGCGTCATTCTCCGATCCGGTATCCAGCGGCTTCCGGTCGTCGATGACGCCGGCAACCTTGTCGGGATCATTTCGAATGCCGATGTAGTGCGCTCTCAGATTGAGCGCGCGACGCCGAACAAAGTTGCAAAGCTCAGACAGACACTGACGAACATCCACGATGTCGACACCCGCGAGGAGCGGCGGACCGTGCAGCTGGCAGCGCTGACGCCCACCCAAAGCCGTGTGTACACGGACGAACTCGAGGGGCGCAGCTACGAACTCGAAAATGGGCTCGCGGAGCCGTTGGTCGTCATCGACACTAGCCGGCAGCTGCTACTTGCCGATGGCCATCACCGTGTGAAGGCGGCTGCGCGTCTGGGTATCGAAGCGATGGACGCCTACGTTATCTTGTTAGACGAACCCGTCGAACTGGGGATGGCCGAGACGGCACGCAAGGAGGGGCTGGAGTCCGTCGACGACATCGAGGAGGTGGACTACGCCCACCACCCACTCGTGGAGACGACAAAGCGGCTCCAAGACGACGGCTGAGTGCCCCTTGCGGTGCCGTACTAACCTTCTTTACCCGGCTGACCGTAGCGAAGGTCATGTTCGACGAGGAAGAACTCGCCGCAATCCGCGAGTCGCGCGAGGAGTGGGAGTCAGAGACGCTCTCTGAGTATCTTGATCACGGCGAGCGCCGCGACCGGTTTGCAACGGTGTCGAATCACGAGGTCGACCGGCTCTACACCCCGGAAGCCGTGGCGGACCTCGACTACGACGCCGACCTTGGGTTCCCGGGTGAGCCGCCGTACACTCGGGGTGCGTACCCGACAATGTACCGTGGGCGAACGTGGACGATGCGGCAGTTCGCCGGTTTCGGTACCGCCGAGGAGACCAACGAGCGGTTTCACTACCTCATCGACGAGGGGCAGACCGGGCTGTCGACGGCGTTCGACATGCCCTCGCTGATGGGGATCGATTCGGACCATCCGATGGCCGACGGCGAGGTGGGCAAAGAGGGGGTCGCCGTCGACACGCTCGCGGACATGGAAGTTCTGTTCGATGGTATCGATATCGGGGAGGTGTCGACCTCGTTTACCATCAACCCCTCCGCGGCAGTCATCTATGCGATGTACATTGCGCTCGCCGATCAACAAGGCGTTCCCAGAGACCAGATCTCGGGGACCCTCCAGAACGACATGCTCAAGGAATTCATCGCACAGAAAGAATGGGTTATTCCACCGGAGCCGTCGCTGGAGCTGGTGACTGACACGGTCGAGTACGCGGTCGCGGAGACTCCACGGATGCACCCCATCTCAGTCTCGGGGTACCACATCCGCGAGGCTGGTTCGACAGCCGTTCAAGAAGCCGCGTTCACTCTTGCCGACGGCTTCGCCTACGTCGAGGACGCGATGGACCGAGGGCTCGATATCGATGAGTTCGCGCCACTGCTGTCGTTCTTTTTCAACTCACACAATTCCATGTTCGAGGAGGTGGCGAAGTTCCGGGCCAGTCGTCGCGTATACAGCCGGTTGATGACGGAGTGGTACGGCGCGGAGAAGCCGGAATCGAAGCGACTGAAGTTTCACACACAGACGGCGGGGCAGTCGCTGACGGCTCAGCAGCCGCTCAATAACGTTGTTCGGACGACGGTACAGGCGATGGCTGCCGTTCTCGGCGGGACACAGAGCCTTCATACAAACAGTTTCGATGAGGCGCTCGCGCTCCCCTCCGAGCAGGCGGTACGAGTCGCGCTCCGGACTCAACAGATACTCGCTGAGGAGTCCGGCGTCGGCGATATCGTCGACCCGCTCGGTGGTTCTTTCGCTGTCGAGAAGCTCACGAACGAGGTCGAAGCGGAGATTCTCGAGTATCTCGAAGAGATCAAAGAGATGGGCGACGGCTCCGTCCGCGACGGGGTGCTCGCCGGTATCGACTCGGGGTATTTCCACCGCGAGATTCAGGAGGCCAGCTACCAATACCAGAAGCGCGTTGACGCGGGCGAGGAGACCGTCGTGGGGGTTAATGAGTACCAGGTCAACGAGGACCCAGACATCGACGTGCTCCATGTGGATAAAAGCGCCCAGGAACGCCAACTCGACCGGCTAGCGCGCGTCAAGCGCGAGCGCAACGACGACGACGTTGAGGCTGCGCTTGAAGACCTCACCGAAGCCATCGCAAACGATGAAAACGTGATGCCGGCCATCGTCACGGCAGTCAAGGCGTACGCGACAATGGGCGAGATCATGGAGACGTTCTCCGAACAGTATGGCCAGTATTCGGAGAAGATCGGGCTTGCGTGATCAGAGTAGGTTCCGCCGCCGGAAGTAGAGTAGCCCGGCGACAGGTGCGAGCGCGGTCCAGGTCAAAAGCACGACTGCCGCGAACCAGTGTGTCGTGGCGACGGTCGACACGAGTTCGTCCGGCCTGGTGAGCAGCGGGTGGCCGAACTCGAAGTCGGCAAACAGGGTCGTCAGTTTGACATAGGCGTTGATAGGGTTGAGCCGGCCGATCCAGAAGTACCACTCCGGTCGGGGATACGGCTCGCGGAGGCCTTGGAGGAGCATGAACTGGACCGCAGGCCAGCCCGCACGCAGCACCGCGAAGACGGCGATAACGACTGCGACCGCCCGATTAGAGGAGTCAGCGTACGCCGAGGCAGTCAGCCCGATACCCACGAACAACAACGCGTAGGGAACCGAGACGACCGCGAGTCCGACCATCGCGAGCAGCGACCCGTTCTGGAAGGTGAGCAGGGTGACGAGGCCGGTCAACAGCAGCGCGGCACCCAGCGGAACACAGACGACCAACGCTCGGGCGACGAACTTGCCGAGGTAGGCGTCGTCCCGTGAGTTCGGCAGGCCGAGCAGGAATCGGACACTTCCGGTCTCGCGTTCGCCCACCAGGGCGGCATAGCTGCCCACGAGCCCCACGAGCGGCAACAAGAAGGAGAGGCCGCCGCCGGCGACGACTACGGCCGTCCGCATAGACGGGCGCGGGTCGAATTCGGGGGTCGGGTCGCGAAACAGTAGCGTCGCGACGACGGCGATCGCGGTAAAGGCGACGACGACACCCGCGATCTGTTTCGGGTTACCGAGAAAGACCAGCGCGAGAACGGAGCCGACCGCGAGGAGCGTGGCGATCCCACCGAGTGCGGCCGTACTTGACCCGAGTGCGAACAGCCCCGCCGCGACGACAGTGGTGAGCGCGAGGATCGCGGCGACCGCGGTCCCGGTCCGCGAGCGGTACACACTCGTGAGATCGCGCCGGGCGACGTGCCGCCAGCTCACGTTTCGGCCCCCGTTTCGGTCCCGCTCGTGTACCGCTCGAACACGTCCGACAGCGACGCCTCCCGGACGTCGAAGTCGACGAACGCGCCAGCGTCGGCAACGGTGTTGAGAACTCGTAATTTGGTGTCGCCGTCGCCGTCACAGCTGACTTCGAGGTGACCGTCGCGAAGGGCGACGGCTGAGACACCAGCGAGGTCCTCGAGGGTTGCATGGAGGCCGTCGGGGACTGTCGACACCTCGATATCGAGCGTGGTGCCGACGCCGAGCTGTTCGCGGAGGTCGTCTACGCCGCCCTCGGCGGCGAGGGTGCCGTCGAGCAGAATGCCGATTCGGTCGGCCACAGCCTCCACCTGCTCGAGGATGTGGCTCGAGAAGAAGACGGTCGCGCCGCGGTCGGCCTCCTCTGCGACCACGTTTCTGAGCATCCGCGCGCCGTTGGGATCAAGCCCGGTCGTCGGCTCGTCGAGGACGAACAGGTCCGGCTCGCCCACGAGCGCGACAGCGATGGCCATCCGCTGGCGCATCCCTTTCGAGTAGCCGCCGGCGGCCCGATCGGCCGCGTCGGTGAGGCCGACCCGCGCAAGGAGTGCATCAGGGTCGTCGTCGGCTTTCTTCGTTTCTATCGCGTGTTCGACGTGCTCCCGGCCCGTCAGCCGGGGATATGCGCCGTACCCCTCAAGCAGAAGGCCGCTTCGTCGACGCACGGCGACCGACTCGCGGGCCACGTCGTGGCCGAAGACGCGTACCGACCCATCTGTGGGCTTGGTGAAATCGAGCATTGCGTTGATCGTGGTGGACTTCCCCGCGCCGTTGGGCCCGAGAAAGCCGAACGTCTCACCGGCCGAGACGGACAACGTGAGGTTGTCGACGGCGCGGACGTCGCCGTAGCGCACCGTTAGCTCATCGATGTCGATGACCGTCATGGAGGGCTCACGTCGGACAGGCAGTCGAGACGCGAATAAGCTTTCCCCCCAGGCGGTTCGACAGAACGCTTATACTCGACTTCTCCATAGCCGGGCGTATCCAGATGGACCGCGACGAGAGGCCGGGCCGGGGCGACAGCGTCGCGCCGCCCGAGGGGTTCAGGGCGGGCGCCAACGTCGGATCCGACCTCCGCACGGTGTTCGACGACGAGGGCGCCGAGGCGTGGTCACGTGCCGCCGACCTCCTCACGTGGACGACCCCGTACGACGCGGTACTTCGTGAGGACGACGGGCTGGCATGGTTCGCGGGCGGCGAGTTGAACGCCTCGCACAACTGTCTCGACCGGCATCTTGAGGGGCGTAAAAACCGAGTCGCCCTCCGATGGGAGGGGACTGTCGGCGACTCGCGGGTTTACACATATCTCGATCTTCACCGGGAAGTGAACGAGGCCGCCGCCGCTCTCCGCGATCTCGGCGTCCAGCCCGGCGATGTCGTCACCTGCTACGCGCCGGTCATTCCTGAGCTCGTGGTGACAATGCTCGCCTGTGCCCGGTTGGGTGCGCTTCACAACGTGGTCTTTGCCGGCTATTCAGCCGAGGAGCTCGCTACTCGACTTGATCGGACGGACTCGGCGTACCTGCTCACCTGCGACGGCTACTACCGGCGTGGCAACGCAGTAACCCAACTCACCACTGCGGACAACGCGCGGATGGCGGTCGACCACGACATCGAGACGGTTGTCGTGGAGCGGCTAAACGACGGCGTCTACCTCGGCGACGACCACCACCCCTACGAAGAACTCCTGTCCGACCACCGCGGTGCGAGCGTCGACCCAGTCGCGCGCGCAGCGACCGATCCGCTCTTTGTCATCTACACCTCCGGGACGACCGGCGAGCCATCACGCATCACCCACACGACCGGAGGATATCTCGCCCACGTCGCGTGGACTGGCCACGCCGTCCTCGATATCTCCCCAACGGACACCCACTGGTGTGCCGCCGACGTGGCGTGGATTACCGGCCACTCATACATGGTGTATGCGCCGTTAGCCCTCGGGGCCACAACGCTGCTGTATGAGGGCGCACCAGATCAGCCGGAGAAGGACCGCCTGTGGGAGTTGGTCCAGCGCCACCGCGTCGATACCTTTTATACCGCCTCAACCGCGGTCCGCGCGTTCATGAAGTGGGGCGCGGAGTATCCGGGGAGTCACGACCTCTCATCACTGCGCCTGCTGGGGATGGTCGGAGAACCGATCGATCCGAGCGCATGGACTTGGTACTACGAGAAGGTCGGCGGTGGTGACTGTCCCGTGGTCGACACCTGGTGGCAGACGGAGACAGGCGGTATACTCGTTTCGACGATTCCGGGCGTCGACGCGATGCGGCCTGGGAGCGCCGGCCCCCCCATCCCCGGGGTCGATATCGAGATCGTCGACCGGACCGGCGACCCAGTTGAGGAAGGGGAGGCGGGCAACCTCGCGGTGACGTCGCCGTGGCCGGGGATGTCCCGATCGCTTGCTCGCGAGGCGGCCACTTCAAGCGGCGAGTGGTCGTACGTGACGAATGACCGTGCCGTCCGTGACGCGGATGGGTACATCACCTTTCTCGGGCGCGAAGACGACACGGTGACGGTCGGCAACACCGCGTTCGGTCCAGCGACGCTTGAGAGCGCAGTCATTGAAGTCGAAGGGGTCGCAGAGGTCGCGGTCGTCGAGTCGAACGAGCGCGGCGGAACGGCGGTCGCATACGTCTGTACCGAGCGTGGCCGCACCGGCGACGCCGACCTCCGCGAGCGGATTTCTGCGCATGTCGCAAACCGCCTCGGCCCGACGGCTCGCTTCGGGGAGGTCGTCTTCACCCCAGATCTCCCGAAGACCCACTCGGGGAAAATCATGCGCCGACTGCTCGGCGCCATTGCTGACGGCGAGGAGTACGGCGACACGTCGGCGCTGCGCAACCCCGAAACGGTTGGCGAGATCGAGACGGTCGCGCGAGACGAATAGTTTCGCCAACTCGACGATATCCGAAACGGGTTCGTCCGGATTTCAGCCCCTAAACCTGCCGAGGACTTAACTCGGCGGTGAGCTGCTACCGGTTGACCCGCAGACTTATTTCGATGTAGTCGATTGACACGAAACGATGGGGCAGGTGTCGAACGTCGAAAGGGTGGACGAGGCGGCTTATGAACGGCTCTGTCAGGTTGCGTCGACCCACCGGAAGCAGCTCGTGATACGACTGTGCGGCGACGTCGGGCTCCGCCCCGACGAGATCGCCAGACTGCGCCCCACGGATGTCCGTGCACGTGTCCATGACGGTGAACTCCACCACCTGCTCGCGGTGCGCGATGAGCACGGTGGTACCGACCGAGACGCATACCTCCCGGCCACGGTGGAGCGCGACCTCCGCCGGTATATAGAGAGCGCGAGCATCGCGGCTGAGGACCCGGTCTTCGACGTGAGCCCGCGACGCATCCAGATGCTCGTTGCCGAGGTCACTGAAGCGGCCGCCGAGGGGGAGGACGATCCGCTCGCAAGCGCCTCGACCGCGGACCTGCGGCGTCGGTACGCCCGCCGTCAGCTCCGACGAGGCGTGCCGCCCTCCGTGGTGATGGCGGTCGGAGGCTGGCGTCGGCTCGACGGCTTCACTGGCGACCCGGACGGCGTTGGCCCTGGAATGGTGACTGCGGCGTTCGCGCAGTCGGGCGCCGCTGGAGACGAACGAATCCGTGCAGCCTTTGACGCGCTGGCGGTCCCTGCTCTGCTCGTGGACACGGACGGTGCCATCGAGCGAGTGAACGACCGGTTCGTCGCAGCGACCGGTCTTGACGCCGACGCGGTCGTGGCGCGTGACCTTGCGGCCGTCCTCGATCCGGTCGACGACAGTGCAACCGGCATCTGGGAGACGGCGCTTTCGGGCGACACCTGGCGAGGGACGGTCGCCTGTCGGACCGACGACGGGGACTGCGTCACGGGCGACCTTGCGTTGTCGGGGTTCTCGACCCGGCGCGGCCCCGGTGGCTTCATCGGGACGTTCCGGTCAACCCAGCGCGACCCTGACTCCGGTACCCCCCGACTTGCCGCGTCACAGGAACGGATGCTCGCCGTCAGTCGACGGCTCTCCGGCGCTTCAACACGGGAGGGCGTAGCCACCCGGACCTGCGCGGCGCTCGTCGAGGGCGACCCCTACCGGGGCGCGTGGCTGTTCGAGACGCCAGTCGAGGCCGAATCCACGCCGCTGGCCGGCGAGGGCGACGAGACGCCCACAAGCACGCTCGCCGCCGCGGCACTCGCCGACGAGACGGTCACGGTCAACGATGGGTCCGTCGCGGTTCCGTGCTCGCACGGCGGAACAGCGTACGGCGCGCTGGTGCTCGACGCTGGTGACCCGGTCAGCGAATACGAGCGCCGGACATTAGCAGCGCTTGGCAGCCGCGTGGCCGGCACGCTCGCGGCGGTCGAGTGGAAGCGGCTGCTGCTGGCGGACGCAGTCCTCGAACTGGAGCTCAAGAGCGACGACCAGGAGTCGCTGTTCGTTGGTGCGTCGGGCGACCTCGGCTGTACGCTCTCCGTGGTCGGGCTCGTCCCTCTCGACGGTGATTCGCTACTCTACTACGTCGAGGCCGAGGGCTGCGGGGCCGAGCCGGCGCTCGAGCACCTCCGTTCGGCCGCCTCGTCCGCCCGGCTTGTCGCCGCGGCCAGCGACGAGGCACTGCTTGAGGTGACTGGCGACGGCTGTTCACTGGCCGGCGAACTCATCGCGCGCGGAGCGAACGTCACCGAACTGACGGCGACCAACGGAACCGCCCGGCTTACCTGTGAGACGGCGCCTAACGCCGACATCCGGGAACTCGTTGAGGGAGTCGCCGCCGCCTTTCCATCGGTTCGGCTTCTCGCGAAACGGGAGATCGAGCGGTCGGTGCGCACGCAGACGGAGTTCCAGCAGGCGCTTGAGGAGCGGCTCACCGACCGCCAACGATCCGTCCTCCAGGCAGCGTACCACGCCGGCTACTTCGACTGGCCTCGTGGCTCGACCGCCGAGGAGCTCGCCGACTCCATCGGCGTCTCCTCTCCCACGCTTCACAACCACTTGCGGCGCGCACAACGGAAGCTCCTCGCAGCGTTCTTCGACGGGGAAGACTAACAGCGACTGCAAGCGCATCCCCCTCTCTCTCTAAGCGGGGCTTGAGCGGACTCATAGCCCGTTTGTCGGGAGATTCAGCGCCGCGGCCCTGGTCGATATGGCTGTTACGGTCTCGGTGAGAGACCGCCCTCGACCCACACGAGGTGAGCAACTGGCGGTGGGTCCCACGGCGATGCCACGGACTCCGACGAGGCCTTCTTCGCCGGGCCACAGTCCGCCGAGAGAGATTTCCGAAGGTTCCCCCGATGTGTCACCGGGTCGATTCAAGCCCTACGGAGTGTCGCTCTTCGTGGCTCACGACCGACGAGATGCATCACGCGGGGCCCGTGATGTCCCCCGCACACAGGCGGTTGTCATAGTTAGGTACCGTGATTATTAGTGCTCTGTCGGTGTATCTCATACACCATGTCGGATGAAGAACCCGCGGACGTACAGCTCGAGGCGCGGCTCCGGGAGCAGGACTACTTCCGGCCGCCGTCGAAGTTCGTCGGGCAAGCCAACGCCGCGGACCCGGCCATCTACGACGAGGTGGGGGAGTTCCCGGAAGGGTTCGAGCGGTACGCTGAATTGCTCGACTGGGACGAACACTGGGATCAGGTCTTTGACGGGTCGAACCCGCCATTCTTCGAGTGGTTCGTTGGCGGGAAGCTCAACGCCGCCTACAATTGCGTGGATCGCCACCTCGATGAGCGGAAGAACCAGGTCGCACTCCTCTGGGAGGGGTCGGACGGCGAACAGGAGAACATCACCTACCAGGACCTCTATCGCCGGGTGAACGAGATGGCGGCCGCCCTGCGTGCCCAGGGCGTTGAGGAGGATGACGTGGTTACGATCCACCTGCCGATGGTGCCCGCGCTGCCGATCACGATGCTCGCGTGTGCCCGAATCGGCGCGCCCCACTCAGTCGTCTTCGCCGGCTTCTCTGCGCAGGCACTCTCCGAGCGGGTCGACTCCGCTGAGTCGGACTACGTCGTCACCATCGACGGGTACTACCGCCGTGGCGAGTTCTTAGAGCACATCGAGAAGGCCGACGAGGGTGTCGCGGACGCCGACCGCGACCCGGACGTTCTGGTATGGTATCGCCACGACGAACCGCATGCCGACGTTTCCGACGACTACATTGCCGTCGACGGACTGCTCAACGATCACGAGCGCGAGACGGTCGAGCCCGTCCCACGGGACGCCGAGGACCCGCTGTTTCTGATGTACACCTCCGGCACCACGGGCAAGCCGAAGGGGTGTCAACACCGGACCGGCGGCTATCTCGCCTACGCTGCCGCCACCTCGAAGAACGTCCTCGATATCAAACCCGAAGACACCTACTGGTGTGCGGCAGATATCGGGTGGATCACGGGCCACTCGTACATCGTGTACGGCCCGCTCGCGCTCGGTACCACGAGCGTGATGTACGAGGACACGCCCGACCACCCGCACAAGGGCCGCATCTGGGAGATCGCCGAGAAGTACGACGTCGACATCTTCCACACCTCTCCGACGGCGGTGCGGATGTTCATGAAGTGGGGCGAAGAGTACCCCGAGAGCTACGACTTCGACTTCCGGCACATGACGACGGTTGGCGAGCCGATCCAGCCGGAGGCGTGGCTGTGGTACTACAAACACATCGGTGACGAGGACGCTGTCATCGTGGACACCTGGTGGCAGACGGAGACCGGCGGCCACCTCATCACGAACCTGCCGGCCATCCAGGATATGAAGCCAGGCAGCGCCGGACGGGCGTGCCCAGGTATCGAACCGGCGCTGGTGGACGATAGCGGTGACAAACTCCCTGAAGCCAGCGGACAGGCGGGTAACCTGATCATCGAGCGACCGTGGCCGTCGATGCTTCAGACCGTCTATGGCAACGATGAGCGATTCATCTCTACGTACTGGGAGGACTTCTCCGACACGGACTCCGACGACTGGCGCGACTGGAACTACAAAGCCGGCGATGGGGCTGTCCAGGCGCAAGACGGCTACTGGCGCGTGCTTGGCCGGCTCGACGACGTCATGAACGTTGCCGGTCATCGGCTCGGCACAATGGAACTCGAATCCGCGGTTGCAGAGGTCGAAAAGGTCGCGGAGGCCGCCGTCGCCGCCCGTGAAGACGCCGAGAAGGGTGAGGTCCCCGACGTCTATGTTGTTCTCCGAGAGGGCATCGAGCCGAGCGACGCGGTTGCAGGCGAGATCGTCGCGGCTGTCGAATCGGAGATCGGGAAGTTTGCGCGGCCAGCGAACGTGATGTTCGTCGACGACCTTCCCAAGACGCGGTCAGGAAAGATCATGCGGCGCATCCTCGAGAACATCTCGAACGGCGAGGATCTCGGCAACACGACTACGCTGCGTGACCCTGCCGTCCCGGAGCAGATTCGCGAACAGGTCCACGGCGACTGAATCGCTCTCGTCGATGGACCCGGGGCTTCTCGATGGGGGTGCTCCGGTTTAGAATAATTATATCAGATGTTTATGTACGGGTAGTTCATGGGGTCGATTGGCGTGAGTCGAAACACCATGGAACGACGTGACGTACTGAAGGCCGCGGGGGCGGCGGGGATCGCCGGCCTGGCGGGTTGTACCGGCGGTGGTGGCGGTGGCTCCGAGTTCCCAGCACTCGGCAACTACCCAATCGAGGGAGACGAGGTCGTCTTCGGATTCAACGTCCCGCAGTCGGGGTCGTACTCGCAAGAGGGACAGGACGAGCTCCGCGGCTACCGGCTTGCCAAACAGCACCTGAACAACGGCGGCGGGTGGGTCGACGAGTGGGACGACCTCTCCGGGAATGGCGTGCTTGACTTCACCGTGGCATCGGTGAACGGCGACACTGCGACGGACCCGGACACGGCCAGACAGTCCGCCTCGCGGATGATCAGCCGTGACAACGCGATTATGGTCACCGGCGGCTCGTCATCGTCGGTCGCCATCGCCGTCCAGGAACTGTGTCAGGAGGAGAAGGTCCAGTTCCAGGCGTGTCTGACCCACTCGAATGACACGACCGGATCGGCCTGTGTGCGCTACTCCACCCGTGAAATGTTCAACGCGTACATGACCGGGCAGGCGCTGGCCCCGGTGCTCGCCGAGGAGTACGGTGAGGATCTGAACTTTTACCAGCTGTACGCCGACTACACGTGGGGATCCACGGTCCAATCATCGATGAACCAGTTCCTCACCGACGTTGGCGGCTGGAGTCAGGTCGAGTCCGTTCCGACCCCGCTTGGCACCTCCGACTACTCGTCGTACCTCTCGGACGTGCCGCGCGACGAGACAGACGTGCTCCTGCTGGTCCACTACGGGCTGGACGCCGCGAACTCGCTGCCCCAGGCGCTCGATGCGGGGCTCGACGAAGATATGGAGATCGTCGTCCCGCTGTACAACCGCCTGATGGCGCAGGCAGCGAGCGACTCGATCGAGGGGATCTTCGGTACCGCCGACTGGAACTGGAAGCTCGACGAGGAGTTCACCCAGTCGTTCGTCGAGTCGTTCCAGAACGAGTTCGACCAGCCGCCGTCGTACGCCGCGCGGCTGGCGTACACGCAGACGCTGCAGTACGCGGCGGCCGTCGAGCGTGCGGGGACGTTCTATCCACCGGAAGTCATTCGCGAACTGGAGGATTACACCTTCAGCAACGCGGGGCTTGGCGAGGAGAACCTCCGCGCGTGCGATCACCAGGCGTTCCGCGACGTGCTTGTCGTGCAGGGGAAGGCCCCCAGCGAGCGCGAATCGGAGTTCGATCTGTTGAACGTCGTCAACCAAACGGCGCGCGACGACATTGGATACGCCTGTGACGCCGGGCCGGCCGCAGAGTGCGAACTCGGCGAGTACGGCGACGAGTAGACGCACCAACCTTTCGACCCACAGTCGGCCTTTTGTGGGTAGACCTGATATCACAATCACATGTTAGACACACGCGATACGACTCGAACGCACCCCGGACCTATTCCCACGGAGGCTGATTCGCCGTGGCGCTGACCGAAACCGTCCTGGAGATCCTGCTTAACGGGCTCCAGCAAGGTGCGATCTTTGCCCTGCTCGGCATCGGTCTTACGATCATCCTCGGGACGATGAATTTCCTTAACCTCGCCCATGGAGCCCTGTATCTCATCGGCGGCTACGTCGGAATGCTGTTTATCCGCGAGACGGCGCTCTCGACGGGGGTCCTCTACGACATCGGCGTCGCAGAGATCGGGCTCGATCTCGGCTTTGCCGCGGCGATGGTACTTGTACCGGTCGTCGGCTTCGGTATTGGACTCGTGATGGAGCGGTTCGTCGCCGAACCCTTCTACGACCGTCCGGAGACCGACCAACTGCTGGTCACCTTCGGGTTGGCGCTGATCATCCAGGAGGTCGTTAAACAGATCATGGGCGGAACGACGTTTCAACCGGCCGCGCCTTCGGAGGTTCTTGGCGTCTCGGTCGGGGGTCCGGTCTCACTTCCCATCGTTGGGAACTACCCGCAGTGGCGGTTGTATCTCATCGTCATCGCCGTTGTCGTCATCTTCCTGACCTACCTCGTCATCGAGCGAACCGACTTCGGGCTGGTCGTGCAGGCGGGCACTCAGGACTCCGAGATGGTCCGACTGCTCGGCATCAAAATCAATCGCTCATACAGCCTAGTGTTCGCATTAGGGGCCGCGCTGGCAGCGTTTGCAGGGCTCATCGGGATCTCGTTCCAGACAGTGAGTCCGCAGATCGGAACCGAGCAGGCGCTCATTCCGGCCTTCCTCGTGCTCGTGGTCGGCGGCGCCGGCAGCGTCGTCGGCGCCATCTTCGGCGGCTTCGTCCTGGGGATCACTGTGGCCGGAATGACCGTCCTCGCCTCCCAGTGGGCTCAGATCGTCCTGTACGCGGTGGCGGCGCTGGTGCTGCTGTTCCGGCCAGAGGGACTGTTCGGGAGCCAGGGGGTGGGTGAATGAGCGACGAGCGCACCGACGGTGGCGTCGTCGACTCGGCATCGCCGTCGCTGGTGGCACGACTCTCGGAACACGAGTTCGCTGTCGTGGGCGCGAGTGCCCTGGCGCTGTTGGTGTTTCCGTTCCTGTTGATCGATGTGCTCGGACAGATCGGAAGCCTCGAGATTCCACTTTTGCAGCCGGTGGCCGCGTTGCTGTTCGTCGGCGGTGCCGTCATCGGAATCGGCGCTGGCGTCGCGAACGTGGTCGTCGAGTCGGACCTGCTTGAGCGGGTGACACTGCTCGGCGGTGCCGCGTTCATCGCCGGTATCGTCGTCGGTGTCTTCAGCATGGATCTCAGTATCGGCGGCTACTCCGGACTGCCGTCGTTGGTGCTTATTTACGGTATTATTGTAATCGGATTCAATCTGCTGCTCGGCTACACCGGTCTGTTGTCGTTCGGCCACGCGGCGTTCTTCGGGACTGCGGCGTACGGAGCCGGCATCTTCTCGGCGCAGGTGTCCGGGAGCCCTATCCTGATGCTGCTCGTCGGGACCGTGCTGGCGACACTGCTCGCCTGGCCGATCGGCTTCCTGTCGATCCGCCGGTCGGGCGTCTACTTTGCCGTGCTGACGCTGACGTTTGGCCAGATGCTCTACTTCTTCGCGCTGGGGCCCGGGGCCGCGCTCACTAACGGTGACAACGGCTACAGCGACGTGAATATTGGCGAGGTGTTCGGAATGATTGATCTCGGCACGCCGTTGCCGTTCATCACCAGTTTCGAGTACCTGTTCGTCGGGGTGTTGTTCCTCGGTGCGCTCGCAGTCGCGAACCGCATCGTCAACTCCCCATATGGCCTTATCTTCGAGGCACTCGGTGAAAACGAGCAGCGCGTCGAATTCGTTGGGATGAATGTGTTCCGGTACAAACTCATGGCGTTCGTACTCTCAGCGATGTTCGCCGGCTTGGGTGGTGCCCTGTTCGTGATGCACGAGGCGTACATCCACCCGAACACCGGCTACTACTGGATCCAGTCCGGCGACTTCGTCATCATGACCGTTCTGGGCGGAACCGGCTCGCTCATCGCCCCGGTGTTCGGCGCGCTTACGTTCGAGTACATCGCGAACGTCATCCCAGGCGTTACCCTGCCGATGATTGGGTCCATCGGCTCGCTGTGGCGACTCGTACTCGGTGTCGTGTTCGTCTTTGTCGTGTGGGTGTTCCCCCGCGGCATTTTCGGTGCGTTGCGGGATCTCACCGGCCTGCTTCGGTCCCGATTGAGCGACGATAGAGGTGATGAGTAATGGGGTTGCTGGATACCGCCGACCTGACAAAGCGGTTCGCCGGGCTCACCGCCGTCGACAGCGTCGATCTCTCGGTCGGACGCGGCGAAACGAAAGCCATCATCGGGCCGAACGGGGCCGGCAAGTCGACGTTCATCAACCTCGTGACCGGCCTGCTTGACCCGACAGAGGGCGATGTCTTCTACGACCTCCCGGACGCGGAGGCAGCCGAACTTCGAGAGATCGCGGCGGTCGATCCGGACGACCGTGACGCCGACCAGCGAACCCGGCTGAACGAGCTGCGAACCGAGTTCGCTATCACGGGGCTTGAGCCCCATGAGGTCGTCCAGCAGGGAATCAGCAAGTCGTTCCAGACGGCCTCCATCTTCCCCGGAATGACGGTCCGCGAGAACGTCCAGATCGCGGCGCTTGCGGCTGAACACGGGTCGTTCCAGTTCAACTTCCTCAAGCGACGGGAGGCGTTCGACGACGTGGACGCCATTGCGACTGAGATGCTCGACGCGGTCGACCTACTTGGCGCCGCGGACGAGGAGGCAGGAAGCCTCCCATACGGCGACAAGCGTCGCATCGAGATCGCTATCGCGCTGGCCGCCGAACCGGACCTGTTGTTCATGGACGAGCCGACCGCCGGGATGTCCCCTGAAGAGACCAACGCGACGGTCGACCTCATCGAGCGGCTCCAGGAGGACCTCGGACTCACGATCGTCCTCGTCGAACACGATATGGAGGTCATCTTCCGCATTGCCGATAGCATCGCCGTCCTAAACCGCGGCGAGATCATCGCCGACGGGCCGCCTGACCAGGTGCAGGGCGACCAGAACGTCCAGGAGGCATACCTCGGAGGTGTCGAGCTGTGACGCTGCTTGAGGTTGATGACATCGACGCATACTACGGACAGAGTCATATCCTCCGTGGCCTCTCTCTGACCGTCGAAGACGGGGAGGTGTGTGCCCTCTTAGGGCGCAACGGGGCCGGCAAGACGACCACGCTCCGGGCCATCGCCGGTGCTCGTCCGCCTGACCTCCGCTCCGGAATCGTTCGCTTCCGAGGGGAGGACGTGACCGACGCCGACACCGAAGACATCTCGATGTCTGGTATCGGTATCGTCCCCGAAGAACGGCGCATCTTCCCGAACCTCACCGTCGAGGAGAACCTTCACCTCGCGGAGGTGTCGCGCAACAGCTCGAACCTGTTCGGTCGGAACCTTGGCGAGGTCACCGAGGCCCGTCCGATCCGAGAAATGTACAACGCGTTCCCCAGGCTAGACGAACGACAAAACCAGCTTGCAGGGACGCTATCCGGCGGCGAACAGCAGATGCTCGCGATCGCCCGGGCGCTGCGACAGAACCCTCGCCTGCTGATGCTCGACGAGCCGTACGAGGGGCTCGCACCGCAGATCATCGAAGACGTGGAGGCGGCCATCGAGCGCATCAGCGAAGAGGGAACGACCGTTCTGTTAGTCGAGCAGAACGCCGCCGCTGCCATCAACATCGCCGAGCGGTGTTACATCGTCGACCAAGGCGAGATCGTCTTTGAGGGTGGGTCCGAAGAGCTTCGCGAGGACGACGAGACCCGCCAGCGGTACCTGGGTGTCTAGCATGGCGGACACGAACCTTGATCTCACCACCGCTGAAGGACGCTACGACTTCCTCGTTGCCGAGGGCGTCCTCGTCGAGAACGAGGATGGCACGGTCGCCGTCTCGGAGGCGTACGACGCCGAGCGAGGCGTCTATCACGACACGTACGCCGACGCTGCTGACGAGCAGTTCCACCGCACGCTCGCCGATCTGTTCGGGCTCTCGGTCGAAGAAGCGCGCGACCACGCAGAGGAGTTGGGCATCACGCGCGCCGAGCTGGTCGCGTACCTGTCGCTTCGTGCGTACCTCGACGACCGCACTGTCGACCCGGACGTCGGTACGCTGCTCCAGCTCGCGGGGATGGTTGCCGACCTCGACCCTGAGTCGCCCGTTCCAGCATCGATGCCTGAGTTGACAGACGACGACTACAGTGCGTTTCTCGCCGACCACCCCGACGCAGTCCTGTTCGTCTGGCGGCGCCACTGTACGCCCTGCGAGGCACTCAAGTCCGACCTTGACGAGCTCCGCGCCGCCGCGCCCGACCGCGTTGCGTTCGCCGGCGTCGACGGGGAGGCCGTCACGGCGTTCCGCCGCGAGTTCGAGGTCGACGCTGCGCCCGCGACGCTCGCCTTCGCCGACGGCGCGTTCATTAAGCTGATCGAGGGCCGACGCTCCCCCGAGCAGTATCGCGAGCTGTTCGCGGACGCTTTCGACTAGCGGGCGCGGTCGGCCCACTCGGGCCGCTCGACGGTCGTCGACCCGACAGCCTCGTAGACGACACGGCGCGTGACGAGCACGCGCTCGCCGTCGGCCTTCCCCTCGTACGTGAGCGACACCGACCGGACGAGCCCCGTCGCTGTCACCGTCGCTTTGAGCGTGACCTCGCGGGGCGCAGCGATGTCAGCTTCGAACGGCGCCGTCGTCCGGTTGCCAACGAGCTGGTAGCGCTGCTCGCCCTCGACGGTCGGGGTCGCGGCGAGAGTGGTTGGGACGGCCCTGAACGTCCGTAAGACGAACGACCGCGGGTTCGCACCCTCGCCACCGAACGGCACCGTTCGCGCCCAGTACTGCCAAGTGCCCGCGCCGGCGACCGGCTCGAAGGCGTTGTAGGTCGTCTCACCGTCGCGGGTGAGCTTTCTGAGGTAGGTTGTCCCGTCCGAGTAGAACGTCGCGTTCGCCGGCGGCCGGCCCAAGAACACTGGAGCCTCTGGCCCGTTCGTTGCCGTCTCTACCAGATACGCGCGGTCGGCACCTAAACGCAGATCGACCGTCAACTGCTCGCGGACCGACCCGTTTGGGTAGCGGACGCTACGGTTCGCACGGAGCCTGTACGAGCGGTTGGTCAGTGCCGCGGCGTGCGCGTCCGCGAGCACACGCGGTGCGGTCACCCCGTCGTCTCCGAGTCCTGGCGCACCCCCGGCGTTGGCCGGGACCGGCGCGGGTGTGATAGGTTCGGCCTCGGTGGGGGTCCCGGCTGGCCCACCGGGCAGGCTACACCCAGCACAGACGAGGCACAGACTCACCAAGAGCGCCCGCCACATACCCGGATCTGGGCCGCGCACGGCTAAAGGGCACCGTCGCTCAGGCGCGCGGCTCGGCGTCGTCGTACCGCCCGGAGACGTAGACCACGCCCAACAGAAGCACGCCTAACAGCGTCGCGATTGTGACCCCCCCATAGACCGCCATCCCGACCGGCGTCGGTGGGAGTTGGATGAACCCGAACAACTCCGGATCCAGGTCTTGCGGGGCGATCACACCGATGACGAACCCGAGCCCGGCCGTCAGAAGGACGATACCGACGTAGAGACTGACGACCAGGCGTCGGCCACCGGTCTGCGATTCCGTGTCGCTCACACCGTTTTTCGGGGCGACCGGAAGATTAGCCTTTTGTCCGCGACTTGCCTACTCAACTCATGACCGAAAAGGAGGCGCTCTTCGGCGTGCTCGCCGCCATCGCGGCGTTGATGTTTGTCACCGGGATCGTCCTCGTCATGACGAGTCTTAGCTGACGCGGTCGAAAGTGCTCCCGACTGCCACCAAGCCAAGTTCGATGGTGGCGGCCACCCCCGGCCACAACTCACAGACGAGCCACGCCAACAGCCGGGCAGACCCCGATTTCGGCGTTATGTGTCGTCGGGCTGGGGTAGTCAGGTCCGGAGTTCAACTCCCGTGTAAAAGAAACACACAGAGCAACTCTACAGGCAGAGCAGCCCGAGTGCCTCAGAGCATGATCTTGAGGCGGTTCACTCGGCGCGCTATTCGTCGTCGATCCGGCGGACGGCGGGTTCGAGCCCGCCATCGGCCTCGACATCACCACCATCGGCGAGCGTCGGCATATCCTCGTCGGCAGTGAGTTGATCCTCGAACCACTGGAATTCGCGGGAGTGCTGGCCGGTCTCTTTCAGGTCCCACGGGTCGCCGTCCTCGACGGTCGGCCCCTCGATGTACGACTGGACCATGTTCCACACCC
>CAYZJQ010000019.1:0-11271 GCA_964478805.1 uncultured Halobacteriales archaeon
CACCAGGACTGCGCGGCCCGGTTCGCTGCGCGCCGCGAGTCGGAGCACAGGGAACTGTTCGCCGACCGGGGCGACGCCCGTCGGGCGCCGTCGCTGGTCCGTACTGGCGTCATGATCGGCATCGTCATCGTTGTCATGGCGTATAGCCTGCTCGTCGCCGGACAGCTCCTACTGGGTCTCATGGCCTCCGGTGTCGTCGTCGCGGCGTTCGTGCTCGCGACGCGGCTGTAGGCGGCGGTGGACTCAAGCCGCCCCGCACTCACAATCGACCGTGGACGACCACACCACCGACCCAGACGTGCCGCCACCGGTCCGCGGACAGCCGACCGGCTGGCTCCACGACCGGCGGCGGTGGGAACACGACACGCTCCGGCGGGCCACGGTCCATGGCGTCCGACTGTACAACGCCGGCGACTATCACGAGAGTCACGATTGCTTCGAAAGTGAGTGGTATAACTACGGGCGCGGCTCGACAGAATCGAAGTTCCTCCACGGAATGGTGCAGGTCGCCGCTGGGGCGTACAAACACTACGACTTCGAGGATGATGGGGGAATGCGCTCGCTGTTCCGCACCGCGCTCCAGTATCTCGATGGGGTCCCAGCGGATTACTATGGGGTCGACGTCGCGGACGTGCGAACCACACTGGCCGCGGCGCTTGAGGACCCGCACGTGCTGGATGGCTGGCAGGTCGAACTCGACGGTAACACGCCCGAGGCGGACCGGTGGGACCGCGCGTACGCGGAGCGGCTCGAGTGACGGCGACTGCGGGCGGCGCCTTCATGTGTCTCCCCCTTGACGGTGGGTTATGGCCCGTCGGCTAGGCGAGGGACTGTGGCTGCTCGACCTCGGGCTCGTCCTACCCCTGGCGACGAACGTCTACCTCTACGATGAGGCGCTGGCCGGCGGTGGCTCCGAA
This sequence comes from uncultured Halobacteriales archaeon, assembly GCA_964478805.1. GTDB lineage: Archaea > Halobacteriota > Halobacteria > Halobacteriales > Haloarculaceae > Halosegnis. The sequence continues at coordinate 918 of CAYZJQ010000019.1, forward strand.
CTCGTCCTCGTGGATACCGGTCTGCCGGTGAACTACCCGACGCTCCACAGCGAGTTCGCGGCCGCCGGGTACGACCCCGCCGACCTCGACCGCGTCCTCCTCACTCATTACGACCTCGACCACGTCGGCGGGCTCAGACGGCTCGGCCCCACCGGCGCGACCATTCACCTCGGCGAACCTGACCTCGCGCTGGCCCGCGGGGAGTGGGATCCGCCATGGCTCCATCACAAGGGCGCCTTTCACCGACTCGTTCGCCCGCTGTTCGATCTCTCGCGGTTTGCCGTGACGCCGGTGACCGACGGCGAGCAGGTCGGGCGTTTCACCGTGTATCACACGCCGGGCCATAACCCCGGCCACGTCGTCTACGTCCACGAGCCGACGGCGACGGCCTTCCTCGGCGACCTTGTTTGGGAGGAGGCAGGGGGGTTCACCACGCCGTTCTGGCTGGATTCGTATGACATGCGCCAACTCCGCGAGAGCGTCCGCGCGTTCGCCGCGACGACGGAGTTCGACCGTGGGCTGGTAGCCCACGGCGAGCCCATCCTTGCCGACGCGAGCGCCCGATTACGCGAGCTGGCCGAGGGCCTCCAGTAACGACTGTTCACCCCGGGAGGACGTACCGGTCGAGCGTCGCGCTCGCGGCCGTGAGCACGTTCGATCCATGGAAGACGAGGCCCACCTCGAACTCGTACTCCAGCAGTTTCTCAAGGGAACGTTCTGCCTCGTTCAGGTCGTCGGTGAACTTCCCCGGTGGGAGGTGGAAGCCGCCCGAGAGCCCGCGCTGGTCGGCGCCCGACAGCGCGTCCGCGAGCACGGCATAGTCGTCGGCGATGAGTGCGTGCTGGTGGGCACGGTGTCCGGGGACGTGGACGGCCTCGAACGGGCCGACGGTATCACCCTCGGTGTACCGCCCGTCGACCTGCGGAACCGTGTCCGCGTCGGCGCCCTCCGGTAGTAACACCGCCGGGTCGTGACTCTCGACGACGGCGCCGACGCCGCCGATGTGGTCTGGGTCGGTGTGAGTAACGACCAGCCGCTTGACGGCCACGCCGGTCTCCGCGATCCCGTCGAGTAACGCGTCCGTGGTGTCAGGCAGGCCGGCATCGACGAGCGTCCCGTCGGCGGTCAGGTACGCGCGGATGCGGTCGGTTTCGGTCTCGGTACAGGTGATGTCGTAGACGCCGTCGATGGGTTCGGTGACCATGCGGTCGCTTCGACAGGTACCGGTAAAAAGCGGCCGGGCGACCCGGCCCCCGGCTCGGGGAGGGCGTACCGCCGGCGCGCCAGCGGCGCGACGAGGAGCGTCCCTCGACCCGACAAGCGTTTCCCGACGACCCGAGAACCCGGTGTATGGACCAGAAGCGGGCGACGACGAGCGTCGACATCCGTGCGCTCGCCGGCGAGCTCCGCGAGTTCACCGGTGCCAAACTCGACAAGGCGTATCTCTACGACGACGACCTCGTCCGGCTGAAACTCCGTGACTTCGACCGCGGTCGCGTCGAACTCCTCCTCGAGACAGGCGACCCGAAGCGGGCCCACGCCGCCGACCCCGACCGCGTCCCCGACGCGCCGGGGCGTCCCCCGAACTTTGCGATGATGCTCCGCAACCGGCTCTCAGGCGCCGATCTCGCGGACGTCTACCAGTACGAGTTCGACCGCATCCTCGTCTTCGAGTTCGAGCGCGACGACGCCGACACCCTCCTTATCATCGAGCTGTTCGGCGACGGCAACGTCGTCGTGACGAACCGCGATCTGGAGGTGATCGACTGTCTCGAGGTCGTCCGGCTGAAGTCCCGGACCGTCGCGCCCGGCTCCGTCTACGGCTTCCCCGACTCGCGGTTCGACCCGCTGGACTGCAGCCGGGAGGCGTTCGATGCCAGGATGGACGCCTCCGACACCGACGTGGTGCGGACGCTCGCTACACAGCTGAACCTCGGTGGGTTCTGGGCCGAGGAGCTGTGTAGCCGGGCCGGCGTCAAGAAGACGCTCGCCATTGGCGAGGCGACCGAGGCGGCGTACGCCGCGTTGTATAGGACTCTCGAACGCCTGCGCGACGCCCTTGCGGAGGGCCGCCTCGACCCCCGTGTCTACTGGGAGCGAGAGGACGGCGAACGTACCCGGCCCGTGGACGTCACGCCAGTCCCGATGACGGAGTACGAGGGGCTCGACTGCGACGCTTTCGACCGGTTCAACGCCGCGCTCGACGAGTACTTTTTCGAACTCGACCGTGAGGAGCCTGACTCGGGAAGCGACCGCCCGGACTTCGAAGAAGAGATCGCAAAATACGAACGCATTATCGAACAGCAGAGAAGCGCCATCGAGGGGTTCGAGCAGGAGGCAGCAGAGTTCCGCGAGAAGGCGGAGGCATTGTACGGCCACTACGACCTCGTGGACGAGGTGCTCGCAACCGTGCGGGACGCCCGGGCGAACGAGTTTTCCTGGGAGGACGTCGAAACCCGGTTCGAGCAGGCCGCCGAGGCCGGCAACGACCGCGCGAGCCACGTGGTCGGCGTCCGCCCAGATGTCGGCGAGGTGACCGTCGAGCTCGACGGCTACCGTATCGACCTGGTGCCGGCCGACGGCGTCGAGAAGAACGCCGACCGGCTCTATCAGGAGGCCAAGCGGATCGAGGGGAAAAAAGAGGGCGCACAGGCGGCCATCGAGGATACACGCGAGGAGCTCGCGGACGCCAAGCGCCGGCGCGATGAGTGGTCGGCCGAAGAGGTGGACGACGAGGACATAGACGATGAGACCGGCGAAACGGACTGGCTCGCGAAGGCGAACGTGCCGGTTCGTTACGACGAACAGTGGTACGAGCGGTTCCGGTGGTTCCACACCTCCGACGGGTTTCTCGTCATCGGCGGACGCAACGCTGACCAGAACGAAGAGATCGTCAAGAAGTACCTCGGTAAACACGATCTGTTCTTCCACAGCCAGGCGCACGGGGGACCAGTCACGGTCCTCAAAACCAGCGGTCCCTCTGAACCCGCAAGCGACGTCGACGTTCCCGAGCAGTCGAAAGAAGAGGCCGCCCGCTTCGCCGTCACCCACTCGTCGGTGTGGAAGGAGAGGAAGTTCGCCGGCGACGCGTACATGGTCACCCCAGACCAGGTGTCGAAGACGCCCGAATCGGGCGAGTATCTCGAGAAGGGCGGATTTACCATCCGTGGCGACCGTACCTACTTTGCGAACACCGAGGTAGACTGTGCAGTTGGTGTTCAGTGTGAGCCAGAAACACGCGTGCTGGGCGGCCCCCGCCGCGCCGTCGCGGACCGCGTCGAGACGCTCGTTGAGCTTGAGCCGGGCCAGTACGCACAGAACGACATCGCGAAGATGCTGTACCGCGAGTTCAAACAGCGGTTCACGGACCAATCGATGCTCCGAAAGGTCGCCTCGCCTGACCGTATCCAGGAGTTCTGCCCACCTGGCGGGTCCCGACTCGTAGACTGAGGATGGGGAGGCCCGGCAACAGATGTCTGCCCGCTCTCACTCGAAGTTCATCCTCCCAGTAAGGCAGATATACCTATATTGGTCTGCGTCGTCCCGGACCGAGGATATGAGTACTATCGAGTCGGCAGTGAACTACCCACGGGAAGGAGAAGAGGCATGGAAGACAGTGGCCATCGGTGCAGTACTGTCGCTGTTGAGTTTCCTCCTCGTGCCGGCAGTCTTGGTGGCCGGCTACCTCCTGCGGGTGCTCCGTGCGAGCCTGAACGACGAACCAGTTCCCGTTTTCGAAGAGTGGGGCGATATGCTCGTTGAGGGGGCGAAGACGGTCGCAGTGATCATCGTCTACACTATTATACCCGGGGTCATCCTGACGGTCAGCGGCGTCGCACTCGCTGGCGCCGCGCTTGGTGACGGCGCCGGCTCTGTGGTGTTGGCGCTTGGTGCACTGCTCGGGTTCCTCATCGGCGGCGCGCTCCTGCTGGTGCTCGTGTACGTCCTGCCCGTGGCGCTGTCGAGCCTTGCGTCCACAGATCGCATCGGCAGTGCGTTCGCCGTCGGCGGAATGCGTCCGACGCTGTTCTCGCGCGAATACGCCGTTGCCTGGCTACTTGCTCTGCTCGTGAGCATCGTCGCCGGCGTCGTCGCCGGGGCTGTGAGCCTCGTCCCGCTGGGTTTTGTCGTCGCACTGCCGGTGCAGTTCTACGCGACCGTCGTCGCGTTCCACCTCTATGGTCGCGGCATCGCCGAACAAGACGACGTGGATACAGAGTCACCCGAGTCGCCGAAGCAGGCAGTCCGACGGGTCCCAACCTGAGCTGAACCGCGGCTTCACCCCGCGACGACCATTTTATTACTCGGCCGACCGGATATATTGACGATGCTCCGGGAAGCCCTGGATTTCCCCACCTCCGGTGAACATGGCTCGCGCGCCCTCCTCATCGGGTCGGCACTATTGTTGCTTGCCAGTGGTGTCGCCGCGGGGGCGGCGTACGCGGCCGAGACGGCGACCCGATCGCTCGCACTCGGCGTCGCCCCGCTCGTGGCCGTCCCCTTGCTCGCTGTCCGTGGCTACTACTACAGAGCGGTCGCTGCCGCCGCCACGACGCGTCGGCCGACAGCGCCCGCCTTTGACGGCGTCGTGCAGCTGTTCCGTGAGGGACTGGGTGCGACGCTCGTCGCCGTCGTCTACGCGGCGCCTGCCGCCCTGTTGCTCGGCGCAGCCGCCGGTGCCACGCAGTTGCCCGAGACGCTCACTACGGACGCTGCGCTGCTCGGCGAGGCGCTTGGCGCGGTCGCCGCGCTGTTCGGGATGGTCGCGCTTGTCGCCGCGCTGTATCTCACCCCCGCGGCGCTCGCACATGCGGCCCGCGAGGAGTCGTTCCGAGCCGCCCTCCACGCCCGCACCGTCATGGGCGGGGCCACGACGGAGGACTATGCCGTCGGCTGGATACTCGCCGTCGTACTCCAGTGGACGCTCGGGCCCATCGCAGTCGGACTCTCGACGGTCTTGATCGGCGTCGTACTCTACTTCCTCACTGGCGTTGCAACTCGCTATGTGTGGGGCGCCTCGTTCGGGGCCGCACGCGGCTTCGCCACGCCCGCCGTGCCTCGGGAGGGTATCACGCCACCCTCTAAGCGGAAAGAGGAGTCAACCCCCGCAGGAGGTAGGACCGCTCCAGCAGAGCGCGGCGCGGAGCCGGTCGACGTGGCCGGCGACCGCCCTACAGAGTTCGAACCGTCAACGACGGAGGCGGCATCCGCCCCTCGTTCTGGGGATAGCAAGTAGCTCGCCGTCTGTAGGAGTAGGTACTTTCTTGTCGAGGCGGTGTGGGTTATGTCTCGATGTTCGGCGACGCCATCAGGTTTCCGCTGTCGGGCGATGAAGGGGTAAAGAGCGTTATCATCGGAGGGGTGCTTGGCTTCTTCTCGTTTCTCTTGCTCCCGATCTTCCCGTTGCAGGGGTACTTCGTCCGCGTGGCGAAGGCGAGCGCAGAGGGTAGTTCCGATGCCCCGGCATTCGATGAGTGGGGTGACCTGATTGTTGACGGTGTCAAGGTCTTCGTCGTGACCATTGCGTACTTTATTATCCCGACACTGCTGTTCATCGGGGCGTTCGTGGTCATCGGGATCGGGTCGGTCGCCGTCGGCGGCGGCGTGGAGAATCCCGGCGCCGTCGCGTCGGGCGTTTCTGTTGTCGGGGCAGTACTCGTGTTGGTGACGCTGCTGGTGTACCTCGTTTTCGTCTATATCTATCCGGCCGGTATCGTCAATATGGCGCGACGCGACGACATTGGGGCGGCGTTCGACTTCAGCACGGTATTAGGGGCGGCGTTCACGGCCGATTACTTCGTCGCCGGCGTGCTTGCCATCCTGCTCGCGTTGGTCGTCGGCGTGTTGACAATCGTCCTCAGTGCGCTCACCTTCGGCCTCTTTCTGCTGCTGGGCGTGTTCGTTCAGTTCTACGTCCAGGTGGCGTTCTTCTATCTGTTCGGCCGCGGGTACGCCAAGGCGCTGGGCCTCCCCAGCGCGAACAACAGGGTCTAATTGCCCCGCCCTCCGCATCAGGGTATGCGCATCGCCGACCGGCAGCAGCGCGATGGGGGCCGTGAACGTATCACGCTCGTCCCCGAAAGCCTCGATGACCTGTGGCATCTTACATACGTGCTCGAGCCGGGTGACCGAGTCGGCGGCGACACCACGCGGCGCATCCGGCGCGACGACGACAAGACCCGCGACACCGGCGGCGAACGGGAACCAATGTGGGTTGAGCTCGCTGTTGACGACGTGGAGTTCGCGAAGTTCGCCAATCGGCTCCGCGTTGGCGGCGATATCGTCGACTGCTCCCGTGAGGACCAACTCGGCTTCCACCACACGCTCAACGTCGAGGAACGAACCGAACTCGAGGTGGAGAAAGTGTGGCAAACCGACCAGCTCGAACGGCTACAGGAGGCCGTCGAGGCCAGCGAAAACCCAGAGGTCGCTATCGCCACCGTCGAAGAGGGCGAAGCATATGTTCACACGGTGGCCCAGTATGGCGTTGAAGAGCGGGCCTCAATCACCAAGCCAACGGGCAAAGGCGAGTACGCCCGCCCCCGTGACGAACTGTTCGACGACCTCGGCGCGGTACTCCAACGGACCGACGCAGAGGCTGTCATCCTCGCCGGACCAGGGTTCACAAAGCAAGACGCACTCGAATACATCGAAGCCGAGTACCCCGATGTCGCTGAACGAATCACGGTCGTTGATACCTCCGCTTCCGGGGGCCGCGGGGTCCACGAGGTACTCAAGCGTGGCGCCGTCGAGGAAGTTCAGGCTGAGACCCGCATTGCGCGTGAAGCCGAGCGCATCGACGAACTCATGAAACGGATCGCCGACGGCGCAAAGGCGGCGTACGGCATCGAAGAGACGATGCAGGCGGCGGAGTTCGGCGCTGTCGAGGAGCTACTCATCCTTGATTCTCGACTGCGGATGGAGCGGGCTGGCGAGGGCGACTGGGGCGTTGGCGCCAACGAGCTCATCCGCACCGTCGAGCAGAAAGGTGGGGAGGTGACCGTATTCTCCGAGGAGTTCGATCCTGGCCAGCAGCTGAAGAATCTCGGCGGCGTGGCAGCGCTGTTGCGCTATCGGCTGGAGTAGCCGTCAGGCACGCGGTGAGACCGGTGTGGGGCCGTCTGATCGGGCCATCGCCTCACCGTTTCGCCACTGTATGACTGGCCCCGCCGCCATATTTACACCTCGACGGTTAAGCCGTCTCTGGCGAGCGCGACCTCACCCGCGAAGTTCTCACGAACGCTCTCGACCATCTCCGTCTCCTTTCCCCGCGTATGCGGGTAGAGGTGAGTGAGGTAGAGTCGGTCAACGTTCCGCCCCGCGAGCTGCTCGCCCAGTGCCCGCGGTGTCGGGTGGTTGGACACGTTCACCTCGTCAGGAAACGAACAATCATGCGCGAGTACCGCGACTCCGTCGGCGAGGTCCGCGACCGCTGCGGCCGCCTCGGAATCACCGGAAAAGCAGAACTCGCCCGCTGAGTCCGGGTGTGCAAGCCGGTAGGCCAGACAGTACATCGAGTGGACCGTTTCGACAGCCTCGACCGCAAAATTGGCGACCTCGAACGCTCCTGGCGCGACCTCGCGGACGTTGAGCTCTATTCGTCCCTTGAGATAGTCGTGAACACCCAAGAGCCCATCGACAAGCGGCTTAGTGCCCTCTGGCCCGACGACGGTGAGATGCTCCTCGCCGGCGAGCCACCGCGCTTTCACCAGCGGCATCAGGTCGGCGACATGGTCAAGATGGTGATGGGTCAAAAGGACGGTGTCGGCCGCCTCATAACCTGCGTCGGTTCCAGCGAGTTCACCAAGGACGCCACTTCCGCAGTCGACAAGAAGCGTATCGCTAGCGGCTTCGATTAGCAAGCCAGTCTGATTCCGCACACCAGCCGGCATCGCGCTGCCGGTCCCGAGGAAGGTGACACGCATACGGAGGCGCAGGGCCGCAGGATGGTAACACTGCCGCCCCCGCGGGTCGGTGCCCGTCGCGGCTCTGTATTAAATATCCGTACGCGCTATTAGAAACGAATATTCGCTTCAGACACGAAGCGAACCGGTCACTACGCGCTCCGTTCCGAGGGGAAATGTAACCATCGTGGCTTCCTCGTCGGGGCTAGCGTGGCAGGCGCGAGTCTGCTTACTGGCTGTACGTTCGCCAGCGCCACAGACGAACCGGCGACACCGACACCGACGGTCGAACTCGCGCCGACAGCCAGACCTCAGCTGGCGCCAATCGGCAGGGGGTTTCAGGTGATCACCGCTGCGACGGCGACGCCAGCGCCCCAGCCCAGCCGGTACCGCATCTACGACGTGACGCTCGGCGTCGACAAGGCCAGCGACGGGATCGGGGCGTTGGCGGACGGTGAACTTGCGCTCTCCAAGGCAGTGAAGATTCCGGCGCACCACACCCGTCTCGCCCGCTTAATCTCGGTCCAGGGGGCCGACCAGACAAATGTCGTGGGGCGGCCGGCGTCCCGCGGCGCCTCACTCGACATGCGCGCCGGCAAACGCCGGCGGCTAAATATCGACACCGTCGCCAAGTTCTCGGCTCGCCCCCTCCGTAGGGCACTTACGCACGCCACTCTACAGGTGGGGTAATGGACGCCGACGCGTCGGCCCGCGACCTCCTCGCGCGACGCGCTGACTCCGAGTTCGACTTCGACCCCGAGACGGTTTCGATCGACGACGCCGATGTGCTCGCGCGTCTTGAGCCGGAGGTGCGCGCGTGGTGGGTGGAGGCGTTCGGTGCATACATCCCCAGTAATGGAGGCTTCTTCACCCCACCTCAAAAGGAGGCGATCCCGCTGATCGACGACGGCACGAACTGTCTGGTGTGTGCACCTACGGGCTCGGGCAAGACTCAGTCGAGTTTCGCCGCCATCTACAACGACCTGTTCAGCCGCGCCAAGGCGGGCGATCTTGAGAACGCGGTCCACTGTCTGTACGTCTCTCCACTGAAGTCGCTGGCCAACGATATCCACCGGAACCTGACGGCCCCGCTCGAGAGCATCACGGACCGCGCCGAGGAGCCGGTCGAACTGCGCCATGCCATCCGCCACGGCGACACCTCCGACGCCGACCGCCAAGCGATGCTGGAGACGACCCCACACATCCTCAACACAACACCGGAGACGCTGGCGATCCTGTTGAACTCCCCGAAGTTCAAGGAGAAGCTCCGGGCGGTCGAGTACGTCATCGTGGATGAGATCCACTCGCTGGCGGAAAACAAACGCGGCACCCACCTCGCCGTCTCGCTCGAGCGGCTGGAGCGGCTGTGCGACACCTCGCCAACCCGGATCGGCTGTTCGGCGACGGTTGAGCCGCTCGAAGCGGTTGCGGAGTTCCTGGTCGGCTACAAGAGAAACGAGTCGTCACGCGACCCGGAGCGAGCAAACGGGGCGGACCCCGACACGCAGGCGCGACAACACCGCGAGTACGAGATCGTCGACGCCCGGTTCGTCCGCGAGTTCGATATGGAGTTGCGGTGTCCCACGGATGATTTGATCAACACGCCGCCCAGCGAGGTATCGGCACGGTTCTACGACGAGTTGGCCGAGCTCGTATGCGACCATGAGAACACGCTGGTGTTTACAAATACTCGCTCGGGCGCCGAACGAGTCCTGTCGAACCTCCGCGAACACCACGGCTTCGACGAGTCGAACTCCGGATGCCACCACGGCTCGCTGTCGAAGGAGCGCCGTCAAGAGATCGAGGAGCGGCTGAAGGAGGGGAGCCTCGACGTGGTGACGACCTCGACCTCGCTTGAGCTTGGCATCGACATGCCGTACATCGATCTCGTGGTACAGGTGGGCTCGCCAAAGTCGGTTGCGGCGCTACTCCAACGAGTGGGTCGGGCCGGCCACCAGCTTGGCCAGACGGTGAAAGGCCGAGTGTTCGCGTTGGACCGCGACGAACTCGTCGAGTGTGCGGTGATGCTGAAGAAAGCAGAGGAGGGATTCGTCGACCGGGTGTTCATCCCCGAGAACGCCCACGACGTAGCCGCTCAGCAGGCCTATGGGATGGCGATCAACGGGCCGCTCCCCGAACGCGAGCTTCGCGACACGCTTACATCGGCGTACCCATACCGGAACTATACCGACGCGCAGTTCGAGACACTGTTCGCGTACCTGACGGCTGACTACGACGGGTTGGAGGAGAAGAACGTGTACGCGAAGGTGTGGCGCGACGAGAACGATCCGCCGAGCGGTCAGTACCACTACGACGATTTCCCGGTCGGCGAGCCGCTCGTCGGCAAGCGCGGCCGGCTAGCTCGGGTCATCTACATGACCAACATCGGCACCATCCCCGACTCCTTCGACGTGGACGTCCTCGTCCGCGGGGCCGACGAGTGGGTCGGC
>CAYZJQ010000019.1:11281-26294 GCA_964478805.1 uncultured Halobacteriales archaeon
AACTACGAGTTCAAGTATCGGCGGGGGACAAAGGCGTACGTCGACCCGACGAGCAGGGCCGCGACGGTCCCCTCTTGGTACTCCGAACGGTTGCCGCTCTCGTATGACCTCGGCTGCGAGATTCTCACCTTCCAGCAGACGGTCGTCGCCCGCCTGCAGGCCGAGGGCCCCCCGGGAGTTCGCGAGTGGCTACGGACGTTCCCGCTCGACGAGAATACTGTCCGGGCGGTCACCAGAACCTTCGACGAACAGGTCCGGTACACGGGTGTCGCGAGCGTCTCGACGCCTGATCGGCTGAGCGTCGAGGTCGCACTCGACCACGACGAGTACCGCCGTCACTACTACGTACACTCCCTCTACGGCCGGCGGTTCAACGACGGCTTCTCGCGACTGCTCGCCTACCACGTCGCCCAGCGGACGAACGCGAACGTCCAGGTCGCCGTCGCGGACAATGGCTTCAGCGTCTCCGTCCCGCTCAATCGGAAGGTCGACATCGAGGGGCTACTTCGCGACCTCAACCCCGATGCGGTCCGGAGAGACCTGCGTGCAAGCTTAGATGGGACCGACCTCCTCAAGCGGTACTTCCGGATCAACGCCACCCGCTCGCTAATGATTCTTAAACGCTACAAGGGGACCGAGAAGACCGCAGCCCAGCAACAGGTCTCGTCGGAGATGTTACTGTCGTTCGCTCAGGAGCTCGACGGCTTCGCCGTCATGGAAGAGACCTACCGTGAGATACTGCAAGACAAACTGAACGTCGAGGCGCTGGAGACGGCCGTCACAGCCATCCGGGCGGGCGACCTCGCAGTGGAGGTGTCGGCGGTCAACTCGCCCTCGCCGCGGGCGTTCGGGCTCGCGACCCTGACCGCAAGCGACGTGGTCCTCGCCGAAGACGAGTCCGCCGTCCTCCAAGAGTTTCACGCGCGGGTGCTCGAGTCGCTCGATGGTGAGGAGCCACCAGCCCGGACGACCGATTGACCCGGCGGCGGACTACCCACGGATGGCGTAGTAGCCAGAGATAACGCCGACCGCCGCAGGGAGTACCGTTGCGGCGACGGCCTCAGGGAGCCCAACCTCCGGCCGCGCGAACAGGAACTGCCACAGCCACGTCGTCACGGTGACGCTGGCGATGGCCACGAACAGCAGCGTCGTCCGAAGCCCCGTCCCCAGCGGTGGCTGTCGCATACCACGCCGGTGACACCCCCCGGGAATAACCCTTGTTACTGAATCAGCGTCTCGGCTCCGGCGGGAACAACGAGCACGTTGTCGCCGGGTTCGATCGCGTCTGCCACCGACTCGCGAGCCTGCATCAGACACTCTTCCACGATCTGTGGTGCTTCGCTGCCAACCACGTAGAGAGCAGCGTCGCGCAGTGCCCGCGCGACGACGAACGCGCGCTGTGCGCCGGGTTCGTATCCTGCACGCAGTTGTTCGTACAGCGAGGCGGGGTCGCTCGCCCCGGCGAGATACTGGTAAAACCGGCGCTCGCCGGTCCCTTCTCCAGCCCCCTCGGGCAGGCGGGCCGGAAGGACGACCCGGCCACCTCCACGGACGGGGTTGTGTGCACCGAGCACCAGATAGGTGAACGCGCGCGTCGTCTGGTAGAGGTTGGTGTCTTTCGGCGCCCCCACGCCGGCAACGGCGACATCGAACGTTCCGTCCACATCGACGGCAAGTGCCCGTCGGGCCCGGGACGCGAGGGCCCGAACGACCGCGCGAGGCGTGCCCGCTGCGGCGCCCACTATCCCCGATGGGCCGTGCGTGACGTTCAGGCAGAAATCGACGCCGACAGCATCGCCGGCCCGGTCAATAGCCGCTCGAAACGGGTTGTCTTCCACCCGGCCGAGTCGGACTCCGTCGCGACTGAGCATCTCCGGCCCATGAGTGTACCGGATGAACGCTTCGGAGCCGGCGCCGATAACGACCGTCTTCGCGCCCCCAGAAAACCCGGCGTACTGGTGAGGTTCGACCATCCCCGTCGAGACGACCAAGTCCGCTGCAGCGACCTGTTCGTGTACCTCAACAGGGACTCCATCGACCCGCCCGACCTCGACCGTCGCCTCGGGGTCGTGGTTGACCGCGAGGTCGGCGTACGCGCCGAGCCCGCGTTCGATCTCGGCGGGGGTCATCGGCCGATGAAGCCCCAATCCGATGATGATCGTCACCTGCTCGCGGTCGATGCCCGCGGCGGCTAGCTCCTCAAACAGCGCGTCAACGAGGATATCGTCCGGGGTCGCTCGCGTCACGTCCGTCACGACGATCGCAACATCGTCGGTCGGGGCGGCGATAGTACGCAGGCAGTCACCGTGTGGGTCGGCGAGGGCCTGCGCGGCAGCAACCCGAGGCTCGACCGGGTCCCCGCCCGGCGGCTCGGCGACGGTGACCGAACAGTCGGGGAATTCGACCGCGAGTGTCCCGGTCCCATACGGGAGCGTGACCATGTCTCGGGGACGGCGAGCACCCCCGAATAGCTGTCGCCGCCTCGGGCGACGACTACGCCCGGCAGAACCCGGGGTCACCGGATGCACGGAGTGGCTGCCAACCTGTTCCCCTCCACGCAGTGCGTGGCGGCGACGCCCATGTCGCTGGGTGGCCCAGCCGCTCCGCGATCAGGCGCGCGCCCATCGGAGGAGTCTAGCGTAGAATTCCTCGCCCTCGAGTGCGGCGGCGTCACCGACCAGGGCGAGCGCCTTTTTTGCGCGCGTCAACGCAACGTTCACTCGGCGGTGGTCCTCGAAGAGAGGGCCGTCGAGGTTACCAATCGCGACGAACGAGACGACGATCACCTCCTTCGCCGAGCCCTGAAACCGGTCGACCGTGTCGACGGTGGTGTCGGGGAGTCGCGTCGCGATCTCGGCGACCTGCGCACGGAATGGCGCGATGACGCCGATCGCCTCGCGCGGCACGCCGGCGGCGACGTATGCTTCGACAACCGCGGCGACACGGTCGGCCTCGCGCGGATTAGTGTTGCCGACCTGCTCGCCGTCAGGGTCCAAAAAGGCGACCGGCCCGCGCAGGTCGGGGGGCAGCTCGGCGACATCGACACCGAGGTTGGTGAGCGACTGGCCCGCCACAGCTGGCGTCGCGGGGCGGAGTCGCCCGTCGTAGAACTCCCGCGAGCTGAAGTACTGAACGCGCTGGCACATCCGGTACTGTCGGTCAAGCAGCACCCCTGCTTCTGGGGTCGCGTCGATAAGTCGCTCGAACAGCGAGGTTGTCAGCGGGCTGTGGTCGCCGTCATCGGCCGACTGGACCACCGGTGGGAGCTGCTGGTGGTCGCCCACGAGCACGAACCGGTCGGCGCGGTTGACCGCCGCGAGCGTCCCCGGCTCCGTTAGCTGGCCGGCCTCATCAACGACAGCGACGTCGAACGCCTGTGAGCGGAGCGTCCGGCCGCCACAGGAAGCCGTCGTGGCAGCGACGACCCGAGCGCTCTCGAGTGTCTCGCGGACGGTTTCTGGATCGCCGGCCGTCTCCAACCGGTAGGGTTGCATCTCCGGCCCGACGCCCGACTCCGTGCCCACCCGGACGACATCGTCGAAGTCGAACCCCTGGTCGCGCAGCGCTGCGAGCGCGTTGTCCACCGCCCGGTTGGTGAACGCCGACAGCAGGACACGCTCGCCATCGGCGACCAGCGCTCGGATCGTCCGCGCGAGAGTGTAGGTCTTTCCCGTCCCGGGTGGACCGTGCACCAGCGCGAAATCCTCAGCACGAACTGCGCGGTTGACCGCCGCGTCCTGGGCCTCGTTGTTGTCGATGTAAGTCCGTTCGGGACCCGAGAAGGCGGGGTCGCGCCGGTCAAAGAGCACGTCCTTCGTCTCGGAGTCGCCTTTCAGAATGGCGTCGTGGAGCGCCGCGAGCTGGCGCGCGACCCCCAGCTCGGAAGGGTACACGTCGAGCCGCCGGAGCGGCAGGGGCTCGTCGACGGTGACGACCACGTCCGGCCCATCGCCACGTGACTCGAGCCGCTGGATCCGCGCGAGCTCTGCGCGACCGCGCGTGGGATGACCATCGCTCGCGAGCGCCACGTCGCCGGCCCGGAGCTTCGAGACCGCCGTCGACGTCCGGGTCGCTTGCAGTTCCCAAGAGCCGTCCGACAGCTGTTCGCGACCGACCGGCTCGAGATCGATCAGCGCCCGGTCGTCGTCGGCCCGTTGCTTGGCGGACTGTTCCCACAGTTTTCGATACTCCGCGTGGACGGCTCGGCGCTCGCGCTCAATCGCTCGATAGAAGCGATCGAAGTAGTCGCGCTCCGCCTTGGGGACGGCCGTGCCGATTTGTCCGGCCTTCGACGCCTGGTCGAGCCGGCCAGAGACGACCATACAGGTGTCCTGCTCGAAACAGTATTCGCAGATCGCGTCGGCCTCCTCACCGGTCGGCACGCTGAAGTCGTGTTCCATGGCGGCAATCTCGTTGCGTTGGCGCACGACGTATTTCAACAGTCCCGGCCCAAGCGAGAAGTCCTTCGCCGGCGAGAGGTCGCCGCTGGCCTCGACGCGGTCCAACGCGTTGTTCTTCGTGTACAGCAGTGTCGCGGTGTCGGGCGCGGCGGCGCCGATGCTCGTGTCCGCCCGACGCGCCTCGTGTTCCCCAAGCACCAGTGCGTAGCAGGCCGCCTGCACCTTGTCGTGGAAGCGGGGATCGCGCTTCAGGTTCTTGCCCGTCTTCAGTTCGACCGGCGCTCCGCGTCGGACCGCGTCGGCCCGCCCTTTGATCCCAAACGTCTCCGAGATGAGGGTTTGTTCGGAGCGCCACTCGTCTTCGTCCGTGAGGGCCCCCTGGGCCAGCCACCCCTCGATTGCACCGGCGTTCTGTCTGACTTCCTTGGTGACGCTCTCGATGTCTTCGCCGAGCAGCCCGATATCGAGCCCCGCTTCAGTCACCCGTTCCTCGATAGCCTCGTCCAGGTCGCGCCCCCGCAGAAGGTCACCAAACACCTCGTGAACAACCGTCCCGCGCACGACCGGGTACTTCAGCGGCGTCGCGGACAGCTTATTCAGGTAGTACATCCGCGGGCACTGCACCCAGGCGCGCACGTCGGTCACGTCAACGAGGAACTCCGGCTCGACAACGACGAACGTCTCCCGCCCGGTGGTGTACCTCTGGTCGCCCTGGTACTCCCGCTCGTTGGGGTCAACGACAAGCAGCTCCATTCCCGGTTCGAGAACGGCCGCGGTCTCGGTCCATTTCCCCCATAGTGTGACTGTGACCGGATCGGTGGCGCCGCGGTCGGGGCGCAGCTGCACCTCGGCGAGGTCCGCAGTCCCGTTCGACGTCTCTACCGAACGCGCTTCATCGATGGCGACCACAGGACCGCGGAGGTTCACACCCGGCGAAGCGGCGGGGCGAGAAAAACGCTGTCGGTCCGCGGGGTAGGCTTTTATCCCGAGCCGCAAACCAGCGCGTATGAAATATCTCGCCATCGCGCTCGCCTGGCCGCGGTTCATCGACGCCCCGTTGCGGGCGGCCAAGCGGGAGGTCCTGGTCGACCACGTCGCCCCTGCCTTCGACGCGCTTCAACAGCAGGGAACGATTGCACACTGGTCACACACGTTCTGGGGGACCGACGAGCTGGAGACGAAGGTCGTCCGCGTCGTCGCTGGTACCGAGACCCCAACGACCGCGGCCGACGCGGTCCGCGAGCAGTTCAACCAACTCGAGGAGGGGACTGATTACCGGGTTGAGAGCCCCTTCGACCCCGCGCGATTCCGCGGCTTTTGGGGTGGTACCCTCGACATCTGGCTCGAGGCGCGAGCGCGCCTGTCGACGCTTGCGGTCGCCGCTATCGAAGAACAGCTCGGTGAAAGCTACGCTTGGCACCGCCGCCAGAACCGCCCGGGCCACGTCTGGGCGAACCAACTGGGGCTCACCTACATGGACGAAGCCGCGGCGTACCAGCGGCTCGCGCTGGGCTACTTTGACCAAGTGCCGATGGAGACGGCAACCGACGAACAACGTGCCGCATTCGATAAGGTCCGCGAGCACATGCAGGCGGCCGCCGACGCGCTGCCTGAGGTCAAGTGACAGTACCGGCGGGGCTCCCCGACGCCCGATGGTTCTTGTCCGCGGCCGCCCTATATCTGGTATGTACACCGGACAGACAGAGCAACCGTGTTGTCTCTGCGACAATCCGGACACGGCAGTCCGGATCGATATCTTTCCACGGGCCGTCCAACTGCTCGACAACTCGGAGCCTATCGCGTGGCGTGACATCGAAGGGGAGGTATCGCTGCACTTCTGTGAATCAGATTGGGAAACCGTCCGCGACCTCGTCCTCGAGACCGGCATGAGTCCGCTCGGCCGGTGTAACGCCGCCCGCGCGTCGATGGTGTTCCGGGAAGATTTCGAAGCGCTGCTCAACGACGTGCGCGACGAGCCGGATCAGACGCCACTAGAACGAGAGATGCGCGAGCGAGCGGAGGCCCGTGTCGCCGCCCATGGCGACGACCCACATGTCAGCGACCGCGACCTCGTGGAAGCCCGTATCGTGCTGTCGGCCCTCGATGAACTGGACCTCGCGGACGCAGAGGCGACCGCTTAGTCGGCGGTCGGAGCCTCGAGGTACTTCTCGTTGAGCACCCACTCGCCGTCCTCTTTGATCAGGTACTCGCCGTAGTAGGGGACCCGCTCGTCAACGACAGTACGGAACGCTTCGCGGATTTCGGGCTTCGTCATCTCACCCATCGATTTGAGGTCGTCGTTGCGGTTAAGACACCCTTTCAGATAGCCCTCGTGGGTAACGCGGAGCCGTCCGCAGTTCGCACAGAAGTTCGCGTTGCCGACTGGATCGACGATCTCGACCATGCCCTCGCCCGCCTCGCCCTCGACGTAGTAGCGCCGACGGTCGTGCATCTCGCGGTGTTCGACCCTGACGGCCTGCTCGGCGAGCCAGTCATGGACGCGGTCGATATCGACGGCCCACTCGGGTCGGCCGGCGAGTTCAGGCATGTACTCGATGAGCTGGAGCTGCATCCCCTCGTTGTTGGCGACGTGGTCGACCATCTCGGGGACGTAGCCGGCGGTGTGCTCAAAGACGACCATGTTAAGTTTGACCGGGGCGAGGCCGGCGGCCAAGGCCGCATCAACCCCTGCGATGACGTCCTCGTAGCCGTTCGATTTCGTCAGCTCACGGAACGCCTTGGGGTCCATCGCATCTTGTGAGACGTTTACTCGTGTGAGTCCTGCCTGTTTCAACGCCTCGGCGCGGCCGGGGAGGAACGTCCCGTTGGTCGTGAGTGAGGTTTCGATACTGTCAGGGGTGCGGCGAACAATCTCCTCCAAGTCCTGCCGGAGCATCGGCTCGCCGCCGGTGAACTTGGCGGCAGTGACGCCGAACTCTGCGGCCACTTCAAGGAAGCGGACAACATCGTCGGTCGACATCTCGTTGTCGGCCGGCTCCATCGGCCCGCGAGTGTCGCCCAATCCTTCGTTGTGACAGTAGACGCAGTCGAAGTTACAGCGGTCGGTCAGCGAGATACGCACCCCCGAGATCTCGCGACCGAACCCGTCCTCAAGCATACCCGTATCTCCGGTCGGACACACTTAATTCCGCCGCGGGTTGGGCCAGCTATGAAATCATAATTAGTTACATCTTCGGCGAGCACGTTGCCACTATCGGGTCCGTACTCGTCACGGCTCTTATGATGACCTCGATGCTATTTGGGGTATGGAGTCCGACCCTGCCGATGCATTCGCGCTGCTCGGCGCACCCACGCGGATGGCGACGTTGTCGGCTTTCGCCGACGCCGCCCGCGACGGGGAGCGACCGGTGACCCTGACGTTCACAAATCTGTTCGAGGCGACGGACGAGGAGACGAGCGCCGGCTTCGCCTATCACCTCCGTCAACTCCGCGGCCACTACCTCGAAAAGGTCAACCAGGACGACGGCGAGGCAGGATACCGACTCACTGATGCCGGCCGCAGGGTCGTCCGCACGCTTGCTGCCGGCGCGTACACCGAGCGAGTGGACCGCGAGCCAGTCGCCGTCCCGGAGCCGTGCCCGCTCTGTGGCGGCGACCTCCGAGCGGCCACCGCGGACAACGTCGTTACTGTCGGCTGTATGGACTGCGATCGGAACGTCTGCAAGCTTCCGTTCCCACCGGGCGGGTTTGCAAGCCACGAGACGCCGGAAGACCTGCTCGCCGCGGTCGACCGCCTCCACCGCAACCGCGTCCGCCTGTTGCGCGAGGGGACCTGCCCGGACTGTGGCGGCAAGACGACGGCGACCGTCACGGTCGACGAGGCCGACGACGCTCCCGACCGGGCCCAAGCAGTGCTTGCGTGTACCGCCTGCGGTGAGCGTATGCGTTGTCCAGTCACCATAGCGCTGCTGGACCACCCGGCGCTGGTCGCATTCGGACACGATCACGGGGAATCGACGGCTAGGCGACCGGTATGGAACGTCGGCCCCGCCTTCTCCGAGACGGTGCTGTCCGCGGATCCAGTGTGTGTCCGTGTAGGGTGGCAACTCGGCGGTGAGGAACTCGCGGTGCTGGTCGGGGCGGACTGCTCCGTCGGACACGTCGAGCGGATAGCGCTGGAAGGATCGGGCGACCGAGAAGAGTCGACGGAGTCGGCGGCCGCCTGAGTCTCTTACTCCTCGTCAGCGGCGAGTCCGTGGGTTGCGATGGTGTCGGCCAATTCGTCGCCAGCGAGCGTACGGTATCCGTCGTTGTCGACGACGGCCGCACTCATTCCGCGGGCCTCCAGCCCCCCGTCTGACGCGTCGGCAAGCGCCGACAACGCGAGCTCAAGCGCGGCGTCGGCATCGAGTCCGGGCTCGTACTGCTCTTCCAGATACCCCTGAATCTCTCCGGAGTTGCCGCCGATGGCGACGGCCTCCCACTCGTAGGGCGTGCCCGAGGGATCCGTCTCGAACAGCCGCGCCGTGCCGTCGGTGTCCACACCACCGACCAGCAGTGCCGCTCCAAACGGCCGAGCACCACCAGCCTGGGTGTACTCCTGGATGTACCCGGTGACTTCCTTCGTCAGCGGCTCGATGCCGGCCGGCTCACTGTATCGGAGTCGCTCGACCTGTGCCTGCCGACGGGCGACGTCGACTAATTGGCGGGCGTCAGCGACATGGCCGGCAGATGCGACGCCAACGTGGTCGTCGGCTTTGTGGATCTTCTCGATACTCTCTTCAACCTGGAGCGATGAGCGGAGGCGCCCGCCGGCGACGAAGACGACACCAGTCGACTCGCCAGAGTCGAAGCGGACACCAACCGTGGGCGAGCCTCGCTTTACCGCCTCGCGGGCGTACTCAACCTGATAGAGCCGCCCGTCCGGACTGAAGATGTTCGTACCGCGGTCGTATGCCTGCTGCTGTGAGTTGCCTTGCATTTAGATCTCCTCCTGATCGATCTCCTCGAGATCGATGCCCTCGCCCGTGATGCGAGCGACCAGCGCCCCATTCCCCGATGCCGTGTCGCGAGCGCTCGCCGACGCAACCGCACGGGTCGCGGCGTCGACGGCTGCGTCGATACTCATCCCCTCTTCGAACTCCCCCTCAAGCAGGCCGTAGGCGAGTTGCATCCCTGACCCGGTCGCGCCGTATGTGTCTTCCATCAGCCCGCCAGCGGGGTCCAGCGAGTAGAGGTGTGGACCCGTAGTGTCGACGCCGCCCAGCAGTGGGACAACGCGCATCCCACGGATTGCGTTGGCTGCCGCCGTCGACAGCGCCTTCATCGACATCTCCTCGCCGCGACGGGTCTCGTACAGTGACGCCTGGGCGCGGAGTTGGTCAGCGAACGTCTGGCCAGCGCCGACGCCACCCGAGATGGTGATGGCAGCCGTGGGATGGACTTCAATGATTTTCTCTGCGTTCTTGTTTGAGACGAAACGGCCGCCAAGGCTCGCCCGGCGGTCCGTCGCGAGGACGACCGCCTCGTTGGCGACGATGCCGACGGTAGTGGTCCCCGTCTTCATCTCCTCAGGGGCCCCGTCAACCCCCGCTCCTTGCTTACTTGAGGTGAATCCTTTCATACTCATCAGGAGGGCCGGGGGACTGAAATACCCTTGCTAAAGTCCGCTTTAGCCCGCCGACAAAAGGGCTATACGGGTCGGCTAGCCGGTCGTGGCTCCGGATCGGTTGTGTCGTGTCCCCTGCCCCCGCGACACAACCCTTATTCGCGGGCCTCGGCTACGCAGTCCATGGACGAAGCCGCCGTACGCGACCTGCTCCGGGCGGTCGAGGATCCGGATCTCGGGGGCGACATCGTGACGCTCGGACTGGTGAACAGCATCGAGGTGGACGGCGATGCTGTTCGGGTCGATCTCGCGCTTGGTGCGCCGTATTCGCCCACGGAGACGAACGTGGCCGAGGAGGTCCGCCAACTGCTGCTCGACGAGGGACTCAACCCTGAACTCACGGCGAACGTCGACCGCGGGCTCGACCCCGATGAGCAGGTCCTGCCCGGGGTCAAGAACGTCATCGCGGTCGCCTCCGGGAAGGGTGGGGTCGGCAAATCGACGGTGGCCGTCAACCTCGCCGCCGGCCTGTCGGACATAGGGGCGTCGGTGGGACTGTTTGACGCTGACGTCTACGGTCCCAATGTCCCACGGATGGTCGAGGCTGACGAGCGGCCGCAGGCAACGGCCGATGAGACCATCGTGCCCCCCGAGAAGTACGGTGTCAAGTTGATGAGCATGGCGTTCCTGGTCGGCGAGGATGATCCCGTCATCTGGCGCGGCCCGATGATCCACAAGCTCATCACACAACTCGTGGAGGACGTCGAGTGGGGAACGCTCGACTACATGGTCGTCGACCTCCCGCCAGGGACAGGCGACACCCAATTAACGTTGCTGCAGTCCGTCCCCGTCTCTGGGGCGGTCATCGTGACGACGCCACAGGAGGTCGCGCTCGACGACGCCCGGAAGGGGTTGCGAATGTTCGGCAAACACGACACATCGGTGCTCGGCATCGTCGAGAACATGGCCGGCTTCCGGTGTCCCGACTGCGGGAGCGTCCACGATATCTTCGGAGCGGGCGGCGGCGAGCGGTTCGCTGCGGAGAACGACCTACCGTTCCTCGGCTCCGTGCCGCTCGACCCGAACGTCCGGGTGGGCGGCGACACCGGCCAGCCAGTCGTCCTCGATGACGACAGCGAAACGGGCGAGGCGTTCCGCGGCTTCACCCGCTCGACGGCAGACATGCAAGGGATCGTCCACCGCCAGCGCACCTCGCGCAGTGGAAGCCGATGACCGAGGCCGACAGGATCAATCCGGACCCAGACCGGGCTGCCCTGCTACGTGCGGTGGCCGAAGACATTCGTAGCGACAGCTCAGAATCCGAGCAGCTCGCGGCGCTTGTGTACCGACTCTCCGATCTTTACGACCCCGACGAGCAGACGACCCCCGAGGAGGTGTACCGAAGCGTGCGGACCATCGTACGGGTCAAAGAGCGCGGAACGCTGGCCCGCGACCGGTAAGGGGCCCCCGTGCAGACGGCTGACACACCCCCGGCCGCTTCGTGATGCTTAAGTAGCGGAACCGAGTTCCTACGAACGCACTCGATGTAGGGGCGCGGTGTCCCGAGTCCGAGAGGGCGAAAATCCACCAACGCGTGTTGCGGTAGCCAAGTGGCCCAAGGCGCTGGGTTGCTAACTCAGTGGCGTCATGCCCCCGGGGTTCGAATCCCCGCCGCAACGCTCACCAGATACATACAGCCATGAGCGCGGAAGAACCAAATGACCCGGCCGAGGACGAGGAAGAGGATGATATCCGCTACTTCGTCCGCATCGGCCAGACCGATCTCGACGGCACGAAGTCAGTCGAGCGGTCTCTATCGGAGATGAAAGGTATCGGCAAACGAACGGCCCGCATCATCGCAGCGCAAGCGGACATCGACCGGACGGCGACGTTCGGCCGTCTTGAAGACGAGGAGATCGAGCGCGTCGTCGACGCCGTTGAGGGGTATGCCGACACGGTGCCCGAGTGGATGGTCAATCATCAGGACCACTACTTCACGGGTGAGTCGACTCATGAAGTAGGCAACGACCTCGAGATGACGCGTCGACGCGACATCAACCGGATGAAGATGGTCGACTCGTACAAGGGCGTGCGCCACAAGCGCGGCCAGAAGGTCCGCGGTCAGCGGACGAAGTCCACCGGCCGGACGGAAGGGACGATCGGCGTGAACGTCGAGGCGATCAAGGAACAGCAGGCAGAGGACGCGGAGGGTGACGAGTAATGCCCCTCGGCTCCAACACCAAGTTCTACGAGACGCCAAACCACCCGTTCCAGGGTGAGCGTATCAGCGATGAAGCGCGACTGCTCGAAGACTACGGACTGAAAAACAAAGAGGAACTGTGGCGCGCGCAGTCGGAGCTGCGCGGCTACCGCCGCGAGGCGCGAAAGCTTCTCGGCCGCACACAGGGTGACGCAGAGGCCGCCGCCCGGGAAGGCGAGGAGTTCCTCACCCGCCTGAAGCGGATCGGCGTGCTCGACGACGAGGAGAGCCTCGACGACATCCTATCGCTCGACGTGACGGACGTTCTTGAGCGGCGCCTCCAGACCATCGTCTACCGTCAGGGGCTGGCGAACACACCGAAGCAAGCACGCCAGTTCATCGGCCACGGACACATCACTCTCGACGGCGCTCGCGTCACGACGCCGTCGATGAAAGTCAACGTGGCTCTCGAAGACGCCATCGACTACGAAGAGCGGAGTCCCATCGCGGACGACCTGCACCCGGAGCGTGCGGGAGGTGACCAGGAATGAGTTCCGAAGAGAAGTGGGGCGTTGCGCACGTGTACGCCTCGTTCAACAACACGATCATCACAGTAACGGACATGACCGGCGCCGAGACCATTGTAAAGTCCTCCGGCGGGACGGTCGTGAAACAAAACCGCGACGAAGCGTCGCCGTACGCGGCCATGCAAATGGCCGAGGCCGTCGCTGAAGAGATCAAAGCAGCCGGCATTACCGGGCTTCACGTCCGCGTTCGCGGTCCGGGCGGGAACCTCAACAAATCGCCCGGGCCAGGCGCGCAAGCGACGATCCGGGCGTTGGCGCGCGCCGGACTGGAGATCGGCCGCATCGAGGACGTGACCCCCATCCCGCACGACGGCACGCGGGCGCCGAAGAACAGCGGGTTCTGAGATGTCGGAAGCCTACGAGGTGGAGTTCATCGACCGCGGCGAGCGGGAGGCGACGTTCCTCGTGCGAGGAGTAACGCCGGCGTTCGCCAACGGCGTCCGCCGCGCGATGTTGGCCGACGTGCCGACGCTCTCCATCGACGAGGTGCGCGTCATCGAGAACTCGTCGGTGATGTTCGACGAGCAGATCGGGCTGCGTCTGGGGCTCGTCCCGCTGACGACCCCGCCCGGCGAGTTCGAGGTCGGCGACAGCGTCACCCTCGCACTCGACGTGGAAGGCCCCGCAACGGCCTATTCGGGCGATCTCGCCTCCGCAGACGACCTCGTCCAGCCGGCAGAAGAGCACGTCCCCATCATCGATCTGAAGGAAGGCCAGCGCCTCGAGATCGAGGCGGAGGCCGTGTTGGAGACGGGGAAGGCCCACGCCAAACACCAAGGTGGCGTCGCAGTCGGCTACCGGCACCTCCAGCGGGTGGAGGTGCTCGGAGACAGTGAAGAGTTCGAGCAGGCAGACCCCCATATTGTGCGCGGCGTGATTGAAGACGACGGCGAGTTGATTCCGGCTGAGGCGTTCGGCAACGATCTCACCAACCGCTACGACGGCAAGGAGATCTCGGTGACGGACGTGCCGAACGCCTTCGTCTTCAGCGTGGAGACGGACGGCTCGATGAGCGTCGAGGAACTCGTCCTCGCGGCCGTCGATTCTATCGCCGACCGCGCGACCGAACTCGAGGAAGCAGTTCAGTTATAAAATGATTCCGCGCGCCACTGCCCCCGTGAACGTGCCCACCTGCGGCGGAACCACCGCCGATCGAGCCGGCTCCGTCGGCTCGACTACCGGCACGCGGGACTCGTGTACCAGTCAGGTCACGCATACCGAAGGGGTTACAAACAGGCGCGCGGTACTGCAAACCGCGTGCAGGGATAGCCAAGTCAGGCCAACGGCGCAGCGTTCAGGGCGCTGTCGTGTAGACGTCCGCAGGTTCAAATCCTGCTCCCTGCATCCATTTTCCTCCCTGAAGGAGAGTGAGAGTGATACTCATGAGTAAGACCAACCCACGACTAGAGGGGCTCATCGCCGACCTCAAAGCCGCCTCCCGAAACGGCGGCGGCGACGTGTGGGCTGACATCGCGGCCCGGCTGGAGAAGCCGCGTCGCACCCACGCCGAGGTCAACCTCGGTCGCATCGAGCGGTATGCGCGCGAGGACGAGACTGTTCTCGTGCCGGGCAAGGTGCTCGGTTCTGGCGCGCTCCGTAAGGACGTGACCGTCGCTGCGGTCGACTTCTCCGGCTCCGCCCGGACGAAGATCGACGCGGTCGGTGAGGCCATCGATCTGGAAGAAGCGGTAGAGAACAACCCCGACGGGGCCGACGTACGGGTGATCCGATGAACGCTGCGGAGTTCGAAGCGGACCTCGTTGTTGACGCTCGCGACTGCATCGTCGGTCGCGTTGCATCGAACGTCGCCCAGCGCGCGCTTGACGGCGAGCGCGTCGCCGTGGTGAATGCCGAGCGGGCGGTCATCACCGGCAACGAGGAGTCCACGATGGACACGTATCGGGCACGCGCCGAGGTCGGCTCCGACCGCGGTCCGTACTACCCGAAGCGTCCGGACCGCATTTTCAAGCGGTCCATCCGCGGGATGGTGCCGTATAAAACCACCCGTGGCCGCGAGGCGTTCGAGAACGTGCGCGTCTACGTCGGCAACCCCTTCGACGAGGAGGGGGAGGTGCTCGATGAGACGTCGTTGGACAGGCTGTCGAACATCAAGTTCACCACGCTCGGTGATATCTCCGAGCAGCTGGGTGCTAACGTGACATGGTAACGAACACATCCGGAAAGAAGAAGACGGCTGTCGCCCGCGCCACTGTGCGTGAGGGGACCGGCAAAGTGCGCATCAACAGTCGGCCGGTTG
>CAYZJQ010000020.1:0-450 GCA_964478805.1 uncultured Halobacteriales archaeon
GTCGAGACGTAGCGCACCTCGGGATCGAGGCGCGGCTGGTCGTTCGGTCGAACGGCGGGGCGGAAACGTAAGAGCCGCTTGTTAGGGCCCGGGACCGAGCCTTTCACCAGGGCGTACGAGCCGTCGACCTCACCGTAGTTGACGAAGCCACCATCCGGGGTGACCTCGTCGTCACCGAGCGCCATGAGCCGCTTGTTCAGCTCAGTACGCTGGTGGTACCCGGTCTGCCCTTGCTGGGGCACGGTCGAGCGGACCCGCGAGGGGTTCCACGGCCCGAGGTTGCCGATGCGGCGGCGCCACCCCTGGCGAGCGTGTTTCCCCTTGCGTTTTTGAACGCCCCACCGCTTGACGGGGCCTTGCGTTCCTTTCCCTTTCGTGATGCCCGCGACGTCGGCGTACTGGCCGGCGCGGAACACGTCGGTCATCTCGTGGGCCGGCTCATCGAGCAGG
>CAYZJQ010000020.1:460-9987 GCA_964478805.1 uncultured Halobacteriales archaeon
TCGTCGAGCAGGTCGAGCGCGAACTCGACACGCTCGTCGACAGACCCACCGCCGACGCGCGTCTCCATCACGTCGGGTTTAGTCTTTGGGACGCTCTTGAGTTCACCCGGCACCGTGTGGGTGATGACGCGGACGTCAGCGACTCGACCCTCGTCGAGCGCCTCGTCGATCGCGTCGGCGTCCGTGCTGTTCTCCTCGGGCGTCGACAGCGCGCGACCGAGGTCCTCGTGAAGCTCGCCGCTCCACGTCTCGGTCAGCGGTCGCAACCCGTACGGCGTATCCTCGTAGACTCGAAGGGCGGCGGCCCGCATCGGTGGGGTCTCGACGACCGTGACAGGAACCGTCTGTTCCATCCCCTCGCGGGGGGAGTTGGGCTCGTCGTTGATCGTCACGACGTGGGACATGCCGGCCTTATAGCCGGCGAATCCTTGGAGCCCGGGCTGTCCGTCGTCCTCCGGCCAACTATTGAACCGCGGCACCTCGCTGGTGGCGCGGATGCGGGGGCCGAAGCCCATCGAGCCTTTTCGTGGTCTGCTTGGTTGTGGCATTCTGGTCTCACTCCAGTGTGCAGGCGGCAAGGGTGGCGAATATCGCTTCTTCCGTTCGCACGACCTCACTGCCTTGGTTCGGAACCGTGTTGAGCCAGAGGTCGAACCGCGAATGCGGTTCGGTATCGTCAGTCGTCTCGCGTGTCCTCGGCGACGCGGTTGCGTCGCCCGGGACGGTCGCCTCGCCCGGCGGCACGTCGAGTATCTCCGGCAACCCCCGTTCAGGGGCGCCAAAGACGAACGTGGCACCGTTCGTCACCGACTCGACGAGTTCGTCAAGCCGTGCGACGGTCAGCGGCTCACCGTGTCGCGACGCGGCGATCCGGACGCCGGCGTCGGAACGAGTGAGCGCCGTAGAGAGATTCTCGCGGGCCACCTGGTACCCCGGCGGGGGGACATCGGTGAGCCGCGCGCGAACTGGTTCTCGCGAAGCAACCCTGACTGTGACGCGCTCTCCCTCTGTCGGCGTCGCCATACCGGGCGGCACCGGAAGGGAGACCGGGTGTTGCAGTCCGCAATTGACCCGAACGCGGTCGTCAGCTCCGACCTCGGTCACGATTCCCTGTCTTAACGACCCCGAATCGTCTGATCCGGAGCCGGTCCGTGAGGTGACTCGGAGCGGCGGCATAATGCCGACGTACTCCAGTTCATCACGCCTCCCCCACGCCTCCTTTCGGAGGTACGGGGGCGTGGCCGCGTACCGTAGGACGGTATCGACGAACCCGTCGCCAAACCGACCCGTCTCGCCTTCCCCGTCGGGAAAGACGACGAGCCGGTCTACCCGGAAGATTACCGCCGCGCGTGCGACGTAGCCGAGCTTGCGAGTTGCCTCGCGTTTGTCTTCGGCTTCCCGGGTCAGGGACGACGGCACGAGTACGCTGCGTGTCATGCCGTGTCGCTTCCGTGTCCGCTCACTAGACTGTAACAAATCTATCCTAACCAGTGCATAAAAGTGGCGCGGTTCTCGCGCCGCCTGCGCCCCGTTCACAGGGGTTTCGTATGTTGTAGTGTCGCATGGATCGTTCCCTCGCTGACCCCCGATTCGGAAGCCTTTTACTCTCAAGTCTACTGCTCAAGAATGCGAATGCGCACCGGTAGTGTAGTGGTATCACGTGACCTTGCCATGGTCACAACCCGAGTTCAAATCTCGGCCGGTGCACTTCTCACAACACTGAGGTACAAGCACTACCAGCCCACGCTACGTCGATCCGTATCGGCCGATAGCGATATTCCACCTGGGTTGGAGTAAGTCCCCCACCATCTGTACTTCATACGTATGGACTTGTATTTGGATTAGCCTGAGTTGGCGTGGGGAAGTCGGCCTGCTATCGAGGAGAGTTTGTGTCGCGGGTTGTCGGCTTCCTCCCGCGACTAAAGTCGCGGGTTTCCGCCTTGTAGTTATTATGAGCCAGTACGGCCACCCGCCGAGCGTCGAGCGTCCAGGCTGCGAAGTGGGCCCGTGTATTTCGTGAAGGACTACGTTCGTCGACTAAATTCGTATTATATCCTTCAAGTCGCTAGGTGATTCGGCAAAGAAGTGTTAAATACGACGAGAGAATCCCAACAAGTGTGAACGCCGACGCCCTGCGAACGACGCCCTCTGGACTCGCTCGGACGATCGACCGCAGCCGCGAGTTGGTAGCGTGACGGGGGACGACGCCTCGGCAGACTCCACGAATGACATCGAGGCGCAGGCGCGTCGGATACAGGCATTCGTTGCCTCAACTGTCGAGGCGGTGGATGCCGAGGGCGCGGTAGTGGCGCTTGACGGCGGCACCGCAACGGCAGTAGTGGCGACGGTGGCGGTCGACGCACTTGGGCCCGACCGCGTCACTGCGCTGGTGTTGCCAGCACATCTAAGAAGCGAGGCCGCGGCCCGTGACGCCGAGGCGGTCGCTCGGTCGCTCGGGCTCGCCCCTGCGAGAGTCCACCTCGGGCCGGTCGCAGCGGCGTTCCGCGAGGCGGTCGGAGACGCCGGGACGCCGGCCGATGACCTCGTGGCGAGCGAGCGGGCGCTGGCCCGCCTTCGGGCGACGGTCGCCGGCTACGTCGCAGACGTCCGGAACGCGGTCGTTCTCGGTAGCGCGACGCGGACCGAGCGGCTGCTCGGATCGGCGCCCGCAAGCCAGAGCGCCGACGCACTGCCGCTGGGCGACTGCTACGCAACGACAGTGACTGCGCTTGCCGACGCGCTCGACGTGCCGGCGGCGATGACGGGCGAGGGGTTCAATACGTTGGACGACGCGACGGAACTCGGCGTCTCGGCTGGCCAGCTCGACGCGTTGCTCATCGCGTTGGTCGACGACGGTGTTGAGGTGACGGCCGCCGCCCGACGAGCTGGTGTCCAGCCGCGGGTGGCCGAGCGCGTCCATGCCTGGTACGAAGCCACAAGCGTCGCGCGGGGCTCACCGGCGATGACTCCCGAATCCGCCCAGAAGCTCTCGAGGTGAATCGCCTCGGGGGCAAGCCCCAAGCCACTCGCCTTGCTTACGTGTAGAGCCAGTCATCGAACTTCGCGCGGGTACTGCCTGAGTGTGTGTCGGTACAGCCGGCCAGCGGCACGACGGTCGCGGCCGAACTACTCGCAAACAAGTACCATCGGGGAGCGTTCGATACCGCTGAACGTGCACTCGGCTGGGATGAGTGGTCATACCTCCTCACGGTCGGCCCGCGAATCCCATCGGAGCACCACCTCACCACGCTCCCGGCTTCCCCCGAGCAGGGCCGGGCGTTCGGTCGTCGTGACAGAGACCGACGCCTCGGCTGGCGCCGGGAGCGCTACTGTCTCTCCGCCGACGCCGACGATCACCTCGTCATCGGGAGCACGCCGGTGGAGGCGCCGTTCGAGATCTCGCAACGGCGCGACGAAGTCGGCGTCGTTGGCCGCCGGGGCCGTCCCACCCCAGGCGAGATCAGCGACGTCCTCGGAGCGGCCGGCGAGGACCGCGTTGACGGCGGCCCCGACGAGTAGGGTCAGCCCACCGAAGTAGAGCCAAGTGACCAGCAGGATGACGACACCTATAATGCCATACTCGCTGCTGCTGGAGGTCATGGCATACAGTCGGAAGCTATAGCTCAATAGGGTCCACCCGAGGGCGGCCACGACGGCGCCCGGGACGATCTCTCGAACCGTCACGTCCTCGTCGGGAAATACGTAGTACATTGGCAGGAGCGCGACGGCGATCGAGGCGATCGACAGCAGCGGGCCGACCACGGCGTCGGCGGCACCGATTGAGGGCACGGTGAAAAACGTGTCGGCGAGCGTGACAGTGAACAGCGCGAGGCCAATAGCCACGAACACCACGAGCCCGTCACCGAGCTGATCGACGAAGGTGTTCGCAGCCTCAGTCTCGTAGATGTCGGAGAACGCCTGGTCGAGCCCGCGGAAGACCCGCAGTACCCCCCACACGAGCGCGGCGAACGAGACGATAGAGAGTCCGGCGCTGCGGGTCGCGTTGCGCGCGGCCTCAACCAAGATGTTCGCGAGCGAGTCCGCCGGCCCGCCGGTCGCGTCGCCGGCCGGCGTGAGGTTGCGCGCCAGCGCCTCCACTACCGTGGTCGCGAGCTGCTCGCCACCGAGCCGTGTCAATAAAAATAGAGTCAACAGGAGGAACGGAAGCAGCGAGACGAACGCGTGGTAGGCGACAGAACCGGCCATGAACGTGACATTTTCAGCGCGCACCTCGCGCACGACCGCTCCGATTACCTGTTGCGTTCGCGTCGCCGCGCGCCGCCCGGGCGTGGTGAGTGACATACGCCGCATACGCCGGCCGGGAGCAAAACGCTACGCGAACCAGGCCCGGAGTTCCGCGGCGGCCACACTGGGTCGCTCGCGGTGGAGGAAGTGGCCAGCCTCGTGGATATGAATAACCCGGCACCGCTCGAACGCCGTGGCGGCTGCCTCGTACAGTTCGGGGGCCGAGACACTCGTTGTTCGCGCCACCGAGCAGCAGCGTCGGCGTCGCGAACACGCGACTCTCCGATGGGATGCGGCCCCCGGTCGCACAGATCCTCTCTACCATCGCTGCGGCCATACCACGGCAGTGACCGATCACAAACCACATCTCGAGGGCCACGGCGAGGGCCGCACCGTCCCGGCCCAGCGCCCGAGGGGAGTGGTTATGTTCGGGCGCGCCACCAGTCGGCCCAGAGCCGCGCAGGCCCGGCGCGAGCAGCCACAGGTCGGCACGGTCGCTCGCAACCCGGTCGAACGTCCGCGGGTCGGCGGGGAAGCCGGAAAGCGCGAGGACGGGCCCGCCCGTACCGAACATCAGGCCGACGGGCTTCCTGCCGGTCACCCATCTCTCGAATCACTCGCCGGCGTCCGGCTCGGCGATGCGGCCTCCTGGAGAACCGCTATTATAGCTGTGCGGGGCCAGACAGAGGTATGACAGTCGTTGCACTGTTGAGTGTCGCACCGGTGATCGAGGGAAGCATGGCCGGCGAGGTGGCGAAGGCCGTCGCCGCGCTCGAGGACTTCGACGTCTCATACGAGACGAATCCGATGGGAACCGTCATCGAGGCAGACTCAATCGAGGAGGTGATGGCCGCGGCGACGGCAGCGCACAACGCCGTCGAGGGCGATCGAGTGAGCACGCTCTTGAAGATCGACGACAAGCGGACCCGCGATACCTCGGCCGCAGACAAGGTCGCGGCAGTCGAGCGGGAGCTAGGACACGAGCCACGGCACCAGCGACCCGACTAACGGGGCGGAACGAACGAGCCGGGGCCTCGCGTGGAGCCACAGCACCGCCGGGGAGAGCGAGAGCAGACGGCTGGTACGCTGGACGGGGACGAGCCAGGCAGCCATCTCGACAAGGGGCAAACGGACACGCCTTTGCCGTCGACCGTCGAGGACTGAAGTATGGAGAGTCTCAATCGGATGGCCCTCGAGTTGGTTGACGAGGCGATGGATTTCGCCGACGAACTCGCCATCGAGACACACGATCTTGACGGCGGTGGCACGGTTCTTGATTTCGGGGTGGACGCCACGGGCGGCTACGAGGCCGGTCTGTTGCTCGCGGAGATCCAGACGGGCGGGCTGGCGACAGTCCAGACCGAGTCGGGCGAGGTCGCCGGCGCGCCCGTCCCACACGCGACCGTGCACACCGACCACCCCGCGCTGGCGTTGCTGTGCTCGCAGAAGGCCGGCTGGGAGGTCTCGACCGACACGTTCGAAGGACTTGGATCCGGGCCTGCTCGTGCACTTGTGGCCGAGGAGGACGAGTTCAGACGGATTGGCTACGCTGACGCCTTCGAGTTCGCGACGCTGTGTCTGGAGGCCGAGACCCGTCCCGACGATGCCGTCGTTGACCACGTGGCCGAGGCCTGCGAGGTCGACCCTGGATCCGTCTTCCTGCCAACGTTCCGCACTGACTCCATCGCCGGTAGCGTCGCGCTCGCCGCCCGGGCGGGCGAGATGGCCGCGTTCCGACTCGCCGAACTCGGGTACGACCCGCTTGATATCCTAACAGTCCACGCAAACGCGCCGATTGCACCCGTCGCGGGCGACTATGAGACGGCCGTTGCGCGGACGAACGACGCGCTCGCGTACGGTGCCCGGGTCCATCTCACCGTCGATGCCGAATTTGATCGCTTCGACAAGCTCCCCTCCACCGCGCGCGAGGCGTATGGGACGCCCTTTGCCGAGATTTTCGATAAGGCGAACTGGGACTTCTATGAGCTGCCGAACGAGGTGTTCGCCCCCGCGCAGGTGACCGTCGACGTCGCTGGTGGGGCGACTTACGTCCTCGGGGGCCGTGACGAGGCGCTGCTCGCCGAATCGTTCGGCATCTGACTCGCACATGCGCTACAAGGTCGTCCCGCCGGCACCGGACAGCCTCGACCGCATAGAGGCTGTCTGGCAAGCGGTTCCGATCGTCCCAGACCCAGAAGAGTCCTGTTGCCAGCGGCTTATAGCCGACGCCGACGTCCCCTCGAAAGACGTGGCGAAGGAGTGGCTCACATTCTGTCGCGCGCTCGGGCTTGCCACGGAGGGCCCCCGTGGATACTCGCGGGTACGTGACGGTTACAACCCTGCCGCATTCCCCGACCGCTTCCGCGAACGTGTCTACGCAGCCACCGAAACGCTTGCTGTGCTCGCCGACGCGAAACACCCAATCGACGCAAAGGCTGTGTTTGATCGCCTCCGCGACCGCGTTCCTGCATGGGAACGGGCTCGAAGTACTGACTGGGCGGAGACCTGGCGCGAGCGCGTTGCACGCATTCTCGAGTGGGCGGTCCTCTTCGACCTGGCGGAGTCCAGAGACGGAGGATACGTGCGAGCCTGACCAGCGGTACGCGTCAACGTTTTATTTTCCGATGGAGTTCCAGTAGCCGTGTACGAGACCGTCCTGTTCGACGTAGATGACACGCTTTGTACCTACCGGCGGGGCGCGGACGCGGTGCTCGACAAGGCGTTTGAGACGGTCGGCGTCGAGCGGTTCTTCGGACAGGACGAGTACCATGCCCGCTACTCAGAGTTCATCAACGCCTCAGACAGTATATACGATCTCCGCAGGGCGTGTTTCGCGGCCATAGCGGCCGACGCTGGGCGCGACCCTGAGCTTGGACGAGCGGTCGCCGATGCCTTCGCCGCGGCCCGCGACCATACGAACGTCGTCCCCTTACCGGGCGCGGTCGAGGCTGTCGAGGCACTCGGTCGCGACCACCAGCTCGGCGTCGTGACCAACGGCGCCCCCGAGATGCAAGCTGAGAAGCTCCACGAACTGGGGCTTGCGGACGCCTTCGAGATGATCGTCCACGCCGGTTATGAAGCCCAGGCGAAACCTCACCCAGAACCATTCGAGCGCGTGTTAGCGGCGCTCGGCACCCCGGCCAGCCGGACCGTCCACGTCGGGAACTCCCTCTCGTCGGACGTGGCCGGCGCCCACGCGGCGGGGATCGCCTCTGCCTGGCTCAAGGCGGGCACTGAGCCAGACCCTGTCCCAACCTACCAGCTCGAATCAATGCGGGACCTGCTCACCCCGCCATGGCTGGAGTGAGTCAGCGGACGGGAATTCGGTGTCCTCGTGTCGACTCGCGTTCGGCCGCCCGCCGCTCCAACCGCTCGATCCGGTCCGCCATCGGCGGGTGAGTGGCGAGTAGCCGCGTCAGCGTGCCCCGCTCGTCCCCGTGGATGTACAGCGATGAGAGCGGACCGGTTGCGGCAGCAGCCCGCTGGATGCGCGACAGTGCCGACGCCAGCGCTCCCGGATCGCCCGTCACCGCCGCGGCGGTGTCGTCCGCAGCGAGTTCGCGCCGACGAGAATAAGCCCTGAGCGCGAGGGTAAGCGTGAACAACAGCACGACGGCGAGTCCGCCGACCGCCTGGCGGGCTCGCACGGTCGCACGCTTGACGTCCGCGCCACCCTGCCCACGTACCAGGGCCAGGCCGCGGGCAGTGCCGGCCGCGAGTAACATCGCCGGCAGCAGGACCAGTCCCAGCAGACCCGCGACGGTCGAAACGAGCGTCGCGCCCAGCGTGCTCACCAACCCATCGCGGTTTTTGACATGGGCCAGTTCGTGAGCGATGATGGCATCGAACTCCCGGACGGAAAGCAACCGAAACAGGCTCGTGTCAAGGACGACCACGCCGTCTGATGGACCACC
The DNA here is from genome assembly GCA_964478805.1 of uncultured Halobacteriales archaeon. GTDB lineage: Archaea > Halobacteriota > Halobacteria > Halobacteriales > Haloarculaceae > Halosegnis. Next base: position 8,620 of record CAYZJQ010000020.1, read on the forward strand.
GAGCGCCATCGCGTTCGGGGCGTCCATCCGGGCGACGCACAGCGTCGGCGGCTCAATCCCAAGAGTAGTTGACAGCTCTTCGACACGGCGGTAGAGTTCGGGGGCACGCTCGCGGGGGAGTTCCTGTGCGTCGAGCGAACGCAACACCGCCGTGGTACCGAGCTGGTATGACGCGTAGCCGAACGTGACGGTCACGGCGACAACAACGAGTGCCGTGGTGACAGGGTCCGGACGTTGTCGCCACAGGAAGAGCAGTCCCCGCCACGCGAGGTAAGCAGCCGCGGCATAGAAGCAGAGCGTTGCGACGCCGGCGGCCGCCGTGGCGAGCCGTGTTGAGGCGGAGCGCGCCATACGACTGAGTAGGTATGTCCGGTGTGAAAGCGTTCCGGGGTGCGACCAAGGGTGGCGGGCGGCTACTCCACAGGCGTTACGTCTGTCACCGTCCCAACGCCCTTACTCGACCCCTCACGGAAGACGAACCGCTGGCCGGGCTCAACGAGGTAAGGGCGGAACTTGAATCGGACGCGCGCCGTGCCGGTGTCACCCGGAAGGAGCTGGCCGCCCTCGGGGTGAAACGTCGCCGCCTCGCTCACTGTCTCAAGATGGACGACGGGTTCGTAACCGTCGTCAATGCGGGTCGGGTGGTTAAGTACCATCACCTCGGCGGTGAACTCTCGGACTGGTGTCGGGTCGGCTGCCCTTGGGAGCAGCACCATCCCGCGTTCGACCTCTGACTCTTTGACCCCTTTCAGCGCGATGCCGACGATTCGGCCCGCGCGCGCCTCGTCGACACGGTGATAGTGCATCTCGATGCTGCGAACCGAGACCTCCCGGAAGTGGCCGTCCGCCATCGGCCCAAGCAGGAGGTCGTCGCCGGCCGCGACCGTCCCCGAGCGGACGGTTCCGGAGGCGACAGCCCCTACGCCCGTCACCGAGTAGGTGCGGTCGATGTACATCGAGAAGTCGCCATCGGTGCCCGCCGTTTTAGGAAGCCGTTCGAACAGCTCGTCAAGTACGGGCAGCCCGTCCATCGTGACGGCGCTGGTCGCGAGCACGGGAACGACCTGCTCGGAAATCTCCTCGATAGCCGCCTCAACGCCGTGACGCTCGACGGGGAGTGGCGTCTTGTCGGCGTTCCTGAGGAGCCGCTCCACCTCGCGTTGCACCTCGGCGACCCGCTTGTCTTCGACCATGTCAGCTTTGGTGATCGCGACGATGGTCGGCAGCTCGGTTGCAAGCAGGATGCCAAGGTGTTCGCGTGTGGTCTTCGTCGGCCCGTCGTCGGCGGCGACGACCAACGGGACGTTGGTCGCCGGTGCCGACGACGGGCCGACGAAGCGCACACGCGAACACCTTGGCATCCGGCTT
>CAYZJQ010000020.1:9997-26079 GCA_964478805.1 uncultured Halobacteriales archaeon
TGTGCGGAGCCACGGCTCGTGGCCGACGGTGTCGACGAACGAGACTAGCCGCTCGGACTCGCGGACCACCGCAGCGCGGTCGGACTTCCGGTCGGGGTTGTCCATCCGGACCGGCGCCCCCCGCTCGTCGAAGCCGTAAACACCGTAGGAGAGATCTGCGGAGAGGCCACGCTCAACCTCGTGGGGTTGGACGTCGAGGAACGACCGCGTGCCGCCCTGCCCGTCGTCCGGCTGACCAGTGACGAGTGAGCCGACCAGCGTCGACTTACCGTGGTCGACGTGGCCGGCCGTCCCCACTACGATATGGTCGTCGTCGGTATCCAGTACCGCGCCCTCTTTCATTGTCGCAACGCCGACGAGCCCTTCGCTGTTGCCGCCGGCGGCGCGGGCGTTCCAGGTCTCCACATCGTCGATGTGTGCGCCCGCCTCCTCGGCGAGCAGCGAGAGGACATCCATCGTCTCCGAGAAGGCGTCCGGGGCGATACCGGCGATGCCGCCGTCATCGGTGACGCCGACAACGTAGGTTGCCTCACCGTCTCCCGAGAGGACGCGATGGCGCAACTGGGCAGCGAGCGACTCCAAACGACCGTCGGCGAGGTGAACGTCCTTCGTCAGACGCTCCTTGAACTCCACGCTGCCGCCCTCCTCCTCGCCCCGTGAAAGGGCGCGGTCGAGGACAGCGCGGTCCGCACTCATGTGTGACTCGCTAACGACCGTCGGCATAAAAACCTTCCTTGGAATCACCCGTGAGCGAACGCCTACAATCGGTATCACTCCGGAGTAGTCTGGAGAACTCCCAACCGACGACGGCCGGATCGGGCCGGGGCGAGAGCCGGTCTCCGCCGGTCGCGACGGATCAGCCCGGTCAGCTACCCGCTTGAGCGCTCGAGTGCCTCGAGAAACCCGTCGGCGTACGCAGCCTCCGTCACGTGGTCTGCCGCTGTGCGGGCTGCTTCGTCGGCATTGGCGACGGCGTATGACTCCCCAGCCACGCTGAACAGTTCGGCGTCGTTCTCGCTGTCGCCGACCGCGAGAAACGCCGCCGGCTCCACCCCGAGTGCGGCCGCCGCCGTCTCAAGCCCCGTATCCTTGTCCACCGTCGGGTCTTTGACATGGTAAGCGTACCCCGTGTCCACGACCTCGAGCCCGTGGTCGGCGGCGATTTCCTCGAGCGGCGCGAGCGGTTGGTCCCGCGCTACCGCCACTTCCGTCTCGCGCCAGTAGTTCACGAGGTCCGGATCGCCCCACCCGAGGTCGTGGCCCGCCTCGCGGTAGGCGGTGACGACCGCATCGGCCGCCTTGCGATCACCGTCGTACTTGATGTCGATGGAGTTGCCACCCTCGGGATCGTCGGCGTCGGGAGCGAGATCGCAAAACACGACTCCGCCGTTCTCCGCAACGACCCGCCGCGGGATGCCGACGAACTCGCAGAGCCCGACGGGGAACGGGAACGCCTTCCCCGTCGCGACGACGACAGGGGCCGCAGCGGCGTACGAGCGCAGGGCATCGAACACTCGAGGGTCGACGCCGGCATCCGGTTTCGGGCGAGTGAGCGTACCGTCGACGTCGACTGCCAGCGGGCGCATACCGGCCGGTGGCGCCGCGGGGTAACAAACGGTGCGGTCCGGGTCGCCCGGCGCTCATTCGGTCAGCCGCTCGTACGCGCGAGTGACCTCTTTGAACTCCGCCTCGTCGCCGCCCCGGTCTGGGTGGACTTCCTTCACCGTCTCGCGGTAGGCCCGGCGCACCTCCATCTCGTCGGCACCGGGGTCAAGCCCCAGCGTCTCGTACGCCTCTCGGCGGGTCGGGCCGGTGGCCGTGTTCGGGTCGATACGGCCACCCTGAGTCCGTCGCCCCGCCCGGGCACGACCGGTGTCGCGGGCCTGACGGGCCTCCCGGCCGACCCGGGTACGCGCCTCCTCACTGAAGCGTGGCCCGGCGCCGAACCCGCCCGCCTGCTCTCGATCGTTCGCGGCGCTGGCCGCCGCCGCTTGCCGGCGGATGCGCTCGCGAAGCCGTCCCGACGCGTGCTGCCAGAAAAAATACGTCGCCGCCGCGAATGGCAGGGCGACAAAAAGAACGACGAAATCCCGGAAGACGGCCGCCAGAACGACGAGCAGCACGGTCATCCCCGCGAAAACGGCAGCGAGCCCGATGACGAGGGGTGAACGCTCCACGAAGCATCGTTGCACCCGTGTCCCTGTAAGCGTCTCGCCGGCCCTGGAGCTTTTGTCTGCGCGTATGTTAGAGGTTCACATGAGCGTCTCGGGCGGCTGTGAGCTGTGTGCGACCGGCGAGGCCGCGTTCGGCTGTGACCGCTGTGGGAAGCTCGTCTGCGACGAGCATTACAACCGCGACAGCGGCTGGTGTACGGAGTGTGCGGCCGAGCTCCGCCGACCGCGCGATCGTGTCGAACAAGAGGAGGAGGAGGGCTTCAACGACGGCGTCGACACGTACCGGATGTAAGTAAATCGCGCCGGAGCGCGGCTGGTTGAGTAATGCCGTCGTCCGGTATGGCCGGACGCATTCGCCGTTGCCGCTGCGCACGGGCCGGCGTCGCGCGCTCGCGGGTCAAGGACGGGCCTACACCGTCGACTGTAACGGGCCTACACCGCCGGCTGTAGCTTGGTGTTGCCCCCGACCGTCGCACACGGTTGCGACCCAGTTGATCCTTGCATGCTGGGGGATTGCTACGACGGCACGCCGGCGCGCCGACGCATGCCACCGCAGTCGCAGGCCCCTTGCGCTCGGGCTACCGGTGTTCGTTGAGCCGTCGTTTCAGCCGTTTGGCCGCGTTGCCCGCCGCCCGGAAGTACGCCCTTTCGTCGTTGCTTCCCTCACCGGCGAAGATAATCCCCCGCGAGGAATTAACGAGGCCGACCCCGTCGGCGGGACCGTGAGTAGCAGCGGCCTCGGCATCACCCCCCTGTGAGCCGACTCCGGGGACGAGAAACGGGAGGTCGGGAACGAGTTCGCGGACCTCGGCGAGTTCCGCAGGCGCAGTGGCACCGACGACAAGCCCAATGTTCCCTTCGTTCCACGCGGCGGCGCGCTGAGCGACGTACTCATAGAGTCGCTTCCCGTTGCCGACCTCGAGATTCTGGAAGTCTCTAGCCCCAGGATTGGACGTCCGTGCGAGCACAAACACACCCTTGTCCGTGCGGTCAAGGAAGGGGCGGAGCGCGTCCTCGCCGAGGTAGGGGTTTACCGTGATCGCGTCAACGGCGTCAAGCAGCCGTGCGTACTGGCGGGCGGTGTTGCCGATATCTGCACGCTTGGCGTCCAGGAGAACGGGAACGTCTTTGCCGTGGGCGTACGCGACCGTCTCCGCAAGCGCGCGCCAGCCGTTGGCGTCCTCGTAGAAGGCGGCGTTGGGTTTGTAACAGGCCGCATGCGTATGGGTGGCATCGATGACGCGGCGGTTGAAGCTCCACCGTGGGAGGTCGGCGTCAATGAAATCGGGCAGGCGGTCTGGGTCAGGGTCAAGCCCGATAGAGACGACGCTGTCGGTCGCATCAATCCGCCCCCCGAGATCGTCGAAGAAGCTCATACGCCTTCCTGGCCGGGGGGCTACTACAGCGTTGTGCGTTCGCGCGCCAGCGCGGTAAGCAGCAGCGGGGAACGCACGTTCAAGTTGTTCCGCGTCGATACGACGGTATGGACGTGGCCGCGGTCGGGTTCGACCTCGACGAGACGCTCGCCGGCATCGCTCGGCCCCGGTCGCGCGTGCTCGCTGACGCCATTGACCGAGCCGACGCGCCGACGATCTCGCGGGAGGCATATCTCGAGGCACACGCTGAACACAGCGGCGAGGACACCCGGGAACCCGTCTTTGCGGCGCTGCTCGATGAGACGGAGACGAGTGTCTCGGCCGCCGAGTTGGCGGCCGCCTATCACGAGGCCGTCGTTGAGGCGCTGGCCCCCGTTGACGGCGTCGAGACACTGTTGGCCAACCTGCGGGGAAAGTACCGCGTCGGTCTGCTGACCGACGGCCCAGTTGAGGCACAGCGGGGAAAGCTCGACCGACTGGACTGGAGCGAGGAGTTCCATGCGACGGTCATAACCGGCGCGCTCCCAGCGCCGAAACCCGACCCGCGAGCATTTAATGCGCTGACCGAGGCCCTCGATGTCGCGGCGGAGCGGACGGTATACGTCGGCGATCATCCCGAAAACGATATCCAGGGAGCTCGCGACGCAGGGATGACGTCGGTGCAGGTGGTGTACGACGGCGGTCCCGACCCGCACCCGGCAGCGAGAGCGACAGTCCCGCGGACCCGCCTCGCTACGGAGCTACCGACACTTCTCCGGCGGCTCGCGGCCGAGTAAGCAATCTCAGCCGTCGGCGTGAGCGTAGACGAACTCTCGAAGGAGCTTCCCGCCGAGCGCCGCGGCCTGCCCGTTGTCTCGATCGTTCACCTCAACAAGATCGAAGCCAACGCAGGCGGGCGCGACAGCCCGGACGATATCACGCATCTCGCGGGGCGCAAGGCCGAACGGTTCCATCGTTCCCGTCCCCGGGGCAAACCCGGGGTCCGCGCCGTCGATGTCGACCGATACATACACGTCGCGCTCGGACAGGTCGGGCGGAGTCCAGTCGGCAACGGTATCGGGGGCGACGACCGTCACGTCAGGCTCGGCGGCGCGGGCCCACTCCTCTGGGGAGCCGGTGCGCGCGCCCACGATAACCGCTTCATTGGCCACCTCGAGCGCGTGGCGGGTCGCCGTCGCATGTGAAAGTGGGTTGCCGTCGTACGCCTCCCGGAGGTCAAGATGGGCATCGAGGCAGACGAACAGGTCCGGCTCGGCGGCGCGAACCCCAGCGACTGAGACTGTATGTTCGCCGCCAATAAGCAGCGGGAGCCGGTCGGCGTTCTGGTGGTCGCGGAGGTCCCCTTCGAGGAAGTCGAGATAGGCGGCGGCGTCATCCCACGCGCGCACGTCGCCGGCGTCGTAGACGCCGAGGTCGGTAAACCGTCGGTCAGTGCGGCGATCGTAGTCGTCGAAGGTGCGCGCAAATCGGCGGACACGCTCAGGGCCGAACCGAGTCCCCGGTTGGAAGGTGGTAGAGACGTCGAGCGGCGCGCCAACAACGGCGTAGTCGGCGGTCTCGCGGTCGGCGGTCGCACCCGGGAACGGCATTCCCCTCAGACGACCTTCCGCTGGGACTCGTATTCGAGGAACTCGATCTCGTCGTCAGCAGAGACGCTGAGGTCGTCGGGGACTCGCATGGTGAACGTATCGTACGTCTCGAGGTCCATAACCTGCATCTCGCCGTCACCAGTAGAGACGACCTGGCCCTGCTTGCGCGTGATGATGGGAATCCACACCTTCGCATCGACGGGGTTGGTGAAGTTGCGCTTCTGTCCGCCGTCGAAGACACCTTTCCCCTCGACGCGCGCCTTCGCGCTGCCGTGCTTGCCGGGCTTGGACGTGCTGTATGCGGTGATAACGCAGGGGGTGTCGTCGATCATGACGTAGTTTCCCTCCTGCAGTTCGCGAACCTCGGTCTGCTCTCTCGCCATGCCCAGCGGTTCCGGCGGTACGGGTATAAACGGTACGATAGCGCGCCTTCTCCCCTCACCGGCACCGCCCGAATAGCCAGCCACCGACGGTCGTCAGGCCCGCGCCGGCGAGCGTCGGTAGGCCAGTCGCAGCCGCGGCAAGTGGTCCGAGACAGCTGAGACACTTGAGTTCCGCGACCACCGACAACCCCGTGAGGCCGAGCCCCAGCCCGGCGAACAGACAGGCAGCCGCAAGGAGGAGATCGGGATCGACCCCCGGCACCGAACGGGTCGGAAGCATACCCGGTTGAACCAGCCCCACGTATAAGCCAACGACGAAGACTCAAACGCCCGTTTGACCGACGGCTCTGGATCGGCCGGTCAGGTGCGCCGGTCGAGGAACGTCCCCAACCGGTCGAGCCCCTCCACGAGCTCGTCAGTCGCCAGTCCGAACCCGATGCGGAACCGGTCGGGGTGGCCGAAGGCGTCGCCGGGGGCAAGCAGGACTGACTCCTCGCGGACGAGCGTCTCGCAGAAGTCCCGCCCGGTTGCGAACCCGTCGGGAACGGTTGGAAAGCCATTAACACCGACCGGCTCGTGCCAAGAGAGGTCGTACGCGTCAAGGAAGGCCCCGACACGGGCGCGATGGTCGGCTGCCTGCGCGCGGTGGTCGGCCAGAAGCGTGGCCTCGCGGTCGATGGCCTGGCGGGCGACGTGGTGACCGAACGCCGACGGAGAGATCGTAGTGTAGTCCTTCCAGGTGGCGGCCGCCTCGACGACTTCGGACGGGCCGACGACCCAGCCGAACCGACACCCTGCCAGCCCGTGAGCCTTCGTGACCGACGACGTCGAGATCCCGTAGTCGCCGAACGACGCGACCGGTGGTAGCGGCTCGTCGGCGAGGAGTCGGTACACCTCATCACACAACAGGTACGTGTCGTTGTCAGCGGCGAGGTCGTACAGCGCCCGCATCGTCGCCTCATCGTGGTACCGACCGGTCGGGTTGTTCGGGTTATTGACGACCAGAACGGCTGTTTCTGGGCGGAGCGCCGCCTCGACCGCCTCGAGATCGAGTGTCCAGGCTGGTGGCGCAAGGTCGACGGTCGTCACCTCGCCGAAGGCCGCCGGAACGGCATGGAGCGACTGGTAGGTTGGTGTCACGGTCACCGCGTGCTCGCCCATCAGCGCCGCGAACGTCACGAAATTAGCCTCCTGTGCCCCAGCGGTGAACAGCACCTCTTCGGCCGTGCGGCCGTAGCGGTCGGCAATACGGCCGCGAAATGCCGGGTCACCGCCAGTCGGAATCACGTAGCCGAGCTCACCAGGGTCGGTGTCGAACTCGGCAGCGTCGCGCGATTCGATACCCGACTCCGCGAGCATGAGCTCGGCATCGTACTCAAACCGATCAAAAAAGCGCTCGAGTTCGAACGGGGCAATGTGCATACCCGAGGCAGCGGCGGCACCGGCAAAGCCCTAGCGTTCTCACTCTTCTTGCCGTTCGCGCATGCTCTGGCGGGTGAACTGCGGCGTGGCCTGTAACCCCTTGTCGCGCTTGAACGAGCGCCACAGCAGGAGGACCAACAGTAGGGACACACCGAGCCCGACAGCTGCGGCCTCGACGGTGGCGAAGGTGTACAACAGTGCCGTCGACGGGAGCGAGAAGGCTAACAGAATGCCGTAAATGAGTCGGAGCGCGAGCTTTCGGAGAAGTGGCGGGTCGTCGGGGAACCCCACTTCGACACCAAGCTTCCCGCGTTCGACGGTGTCGAGGACAGATTCGAGCTTGGGCGGCACCGCAAACAGCGCGCGCGTCGTCGCCTGGAGCTGTTCACTGACATCCTCGGCCGCCTGCCGGACCCCCGCCTCAATGTATCCCTGCTCGCCGAGGTAGTCGGTCGCCACGTCGATGAAATCGAAGTCTGGGTCGAGCGTGACGCAGACCCCCTCAACGACGGTAGCGACCCGGAGGACCAGCGCGAGATTTGGCGGCAGTCTGAGTGGGAACTCGTAGATGGTGTCTTCGACCTGAGAGACGATCTGTTGAACGCGGTACTGCTCGATCTCCTCACCGCGGGCGTCGGCAATGGCCAACTCCATCACCTCGCTCATCACTTCACGGTCCGCATCGGGCGAGAGCGTCCCCATCTCGATCAGCGTGTCGAGGATAGCATCGGTGTCCTGCTGGGCGACTGCGAGATAGAAGTCGACGATCTTCTCCTGAATAAACGGGTCCACACGGCCGCTCATGCCGAAGTCGTAGAACACGAGCGTCCCGTCGTCTTGAACCGCGAGGTTGCCGGGGTGGGGGTCGGCATGGAAGATACCGTCCTCAACGATCATCTGAAGATACACCCGCTGGAGGGTTTCTGCCAGCCGGGTCCGGTCCAGCCCACGCGCGTCGAGATCGTCGATGTCGTTGATCTTCGTCCCTGGGACGTACTCCATGGTAAGCACGCGCCTGGAGGAGTATGGCTCCAACACGTCGGGGATGCGGACGCGGGGCTCGTCGCGGAAGTTGGCGCGGATCTCGCGGAGCATCTCCCGCTCACGGCCGTAGTCCATCTCCTCCCGGATGACTTTCGAGAACTCGTTGGCGAGCGTCTCCATAGAGAAGGAGCGCGCGTCGTCGACGAACCACATCAGGATCGGCAATGAAAAGTTGATGACCCGGAGATCTGCCTCGACGAGCGCTTCGACGCCCGGCCGCCGCACCTTCACCGCTACGTCCTGGCCGTCGACCTCGCCGACGTACACTTGACCGAGCGAGGCACCGCTGATAGCCTCGGTGTCGAACGCGTCGAACCGCTCTTCGACCGGGCCGAGGTCGCTCTCGAGCACCCCCCGCGCCTCCGCCCACGGGGCGGGCGGTACGCGGTCCTGCAGCTCCTCGAACTCGTCGATATACTCGGGCGGCAGCACGTCTGGCCGTGTCGAAAGCAGCTGGCCGAGCTTGATGAACGTCGGGCCGAGCGTCAGCAACGACTCGAGCAGCGACTGGGCGCGACGGCGGCGGGTCTCGGCTGACACCTGTCGACTCCGTCCGAACAACAGGAAGCGACGGCGGTCACGGGCGTACGCCACCAGCAGCGGGAGGAACTGGTACGCAACGACGATGAACCGGCGGTACGAGCGGAGGACCGCCACGTCAGGCGTCTTCGACAGGAACGCGGGTCCCGCCGGTGGCGCGCGACTTCGGGAGTGTTACCGTGGCGACGCCATGGTCGATGACGGCCGACGCGTCCGTGCCGTCGACTGTCGGCGGTAAGGGGATCTCAGCGTCGAGAAACAGCGAGCGGTCCTCCTCAAGATATCGGAACTCGGCTGGGAGCGACTTCTCGCGGCGCGCCTCGATCTTGAGTCGGCCGCTCTCGACGGTGATATCGAGAGTGTCGGCGGAGACGCCTGGGAGGTCCAACACGAGCCGGTAGGCGTCGTCGGCTTCGAGCAGGTCGGCGAACACCGCCTCCGGCAGATCTCGCAGCGCGTCACGAAACGCAGTCATGGGTCGGCGTAGACCCCCGCGGGCGAAAAACCCCGCGGTAGCAGGTCAGCCGTCGCGCGTTCGGGTAGCTTTATCCGCGACGACCCCGACGACCGGCGTATGCTTCGCGTGCGGGCGCCAGCGACGAGCGCGAACCTCGGGAGCGGCTTCGACACCTTCGGAGTCGCGTTCGATCGGCCTGGGGACGTCGTTCGCGTCGAGAAGGCCGACGAGACCACTATCGAGGTGACCGGCGTCGGCTCGCAATTCATTCCTGAAGACCCCGATAAAAACACTGTCGGCGCGGTCGCGGAGGCGCTGGACGCGCCCGCATACATCCACATCGATAAAGGTGTGCGCCCGGCCTCGGGGCTGGGCTCGTCGGCCGCTAGCGCCGCCGCCGCCGCCGTTGCACTCAACGAGCTGTACGAGCGCGGGAACACGCGCGAACAGCTCGTTCCCATCGCCGCCGAAGGGGAGGCCGTGGTCTCAGGGGACGCCCATGCCGACAACGTCGCGCCCGCGATCCTCGGCGGCTTCACTATCGCCCGCGACGACGGTGTCACCTGTATTGATGCGACAGTGCCGCTGGTCGCCTGCCTGCCCGAGATCGTCGTCTCGACGCGGGATGCACGCCGGGTCGTCCCCGACGGCGCCCGGATGAGCGAGGTCGTCGAGACTGTGCGCAACGCCGCGACGCTCACGGCGGGGATGGCCCGTTCGGACCCCGAGCTCGTCGGGCGCGGCATGGACGACCCGGTCGTCACGCCGGCACGAGCGCGACTTATCGACGGCTACGGCGACGTGAAGACCGCTGCCTTCGACGCCGGAGCGACTGGCGTCACCATCTCTGGGGCGGGCCCAGCGATGCTCGCGGCCTGTCACGATGGAGCCCAACGCGACGTGGCACTCGCGATGCTTGAGGCGTTTGCCGAGGTGGGCGTTGAAGCCCGCGCCTTCCAAACCGAGATCGGCGGCGGCGCCGAGCGGTTGTAGCGAACGGCCCGCCGTCTGGCCGGTGAGGTGTCGCCCGACCCCCCGAGCCCGCAGGGGCAGAACAGCGCAGACGCTCGCACCCCCATTGTCGGCGAGATTCAGCCAACGATGCGGCGGCTCAGTCGTCGGCTGCACTCAACTGCTCCAGAACGGCTGGCGGAATCCCCTCTCGGACCGCGGCGGGGATATCCTCGGGATCAGTGTCTTGGAGAGGACGCGGCGGGCCGACGGTAGTCGGGTCGAACAGCTGGATCGCAGTGTGGATGGTCGACCAGTCGTCCTCCTCAGCAGCGTGACGCAGGCTCTTGGTCGGCGCCGCCAGCAGCTGTGAAACGAGCGCGTCCGCCATCGACTCGACCACCTCGCGTTGGGCGTCGGTAAGCTCCCCGTCGCTTGCCTGTTCGAGCTTCGATAGCGCCGTCGTCACCTCCCGTTGTTTCATCCGTTCGGCTCCCTCATACATCGCGGAAATGACGCCCTCAGCGCGCTTCCGCTTGAACTGCGCCATCAGGTGGTCGAGTTCCGTGTCGATCATCGTCTCGACGCGCCTCGCGGCCGCCTCGCGGGCGGTCCGCGTCTCGTCGGTGACCGACTCAAGATCATCGAGATCGCGAACGGTCACATTGGAGAGCGCCGCGGCATCGGCCGCGACATCGTGTGGCTGCGCGAGGTCGACCACCAGCGTCTCGCCCGCCGCCGCCAGCGTCGCAGCGTTGATGACAGGGTCGGACGCGTTCGTCGCGGTGACGACCACGTGAGCGTCGGCGACCGCGGCCGGCAGTTCCGCGAGGGTCACCGCCTCGGCCTCACCCTTGAGCGTCGCGGCGACGTGGGCGGCGCGGTCGCGGGTCCGGTTTGCAACGACAACCTTGGCGACGGCGCTTGACAGCGCCGTCGCGGCCAGGGTGCCCATTTCACCAGCACCGATGACGAGCCCGGTCGCACCCGTCAGGTCGCGCTCGCGGGCGGCGAGTTCGACCGCCGCTGAGCCGAGCGAGACGACGCCCTCATTGATTTGCGTCTCCGTGCGGGCACGCTCGCCGACGTGAAGCGCCTTGAGCAAGGCGTCATCGAGCGTCGGCCCGATTCCACCCGCCTCGCGAGCGCGCTCGTAGGCGGCACGGACCTGCCCGATGATCTGGTCCTCACCCAGGACGAGCGACTCCAGCCCGCAGGCGACGCGCATGAGATGCCGCAGTGACGCCTCGTGGCCGAGATCACGGCGCACCGCGTCGAGACCATCGAAGGCGGCGTCGAGAGCGGCGCGTCCCGCCTCTGGCTCGGTGGTGACGACGTACGCCTCTGCGCGGTTACAGGTTTGCAGCGCGAACGCTTCCTCAACTGCGGGGTTATCCAGTAGGTTAGTAACCCGGGTCCGCTCGTCGGGTGCGCAGGCGGCTTCGATCTCGTCGACGGTCGCGTCGCTGTGCGAGACGCTCGTTCCCGAGATCATCGTGGCACCTGTCACGGTTCTTCACCTACAACGCGGTCAACGACCGCGTCGGCTTCCTGTCGCGCCTTAGACGGTCCCGTACCTAAAAGCTTCCAAACCCGGTCATTTCGGACGACCGCCCGCACCGCCGCCCGGCGGTCTTCTGGGGGGACCGCCTCCCGCTGGAGACGGTCGCGGAGCTCGCCCGTCAGCGCCGCCATCGCGCCCGCCCCCTCAAGCTCCCCCTCGATACGTTCGCGGAGGTGTTTTGACAGAGCGGGGGAGGCGCCGCCGGTGGAGACGGCTGCGACGACATCGCCGTCGCGCACAGTAGCCGGTACGACAACGCTGCCCGGGTCGCGCCCACCGTGGGTGTCTGTCCGGTTTACGAGAACGTCTCGGGCGCGCGCCTCGGCCTCGATGCGGGCGTTGAGAGCACCGTCGTCGGTCGCGGCCACGACCAACGCCGGAGCGACGCGGTCCAGCCATCCACCGACCGCGTCGGGCGCGGGCGCCACCCGCACAAGGTCGCTTCTGCCGAAGTCGGCATCGGTGAACGCCGGCGAGAACACGACTACGTTCGCCTCACGGGCGAATCGACGCGCCTTGCGCGCGCCAACGCGCCCTCCGCCGAACACGAGCACCCGTCGGTCGGTGAAGTCGTGGAACAGCGGGATCACGCCGGATCTTCCGCCCCCGTGTTTGCCTTGGCGCGTTCGTCAAGTCGGATTCCCGTCTTCTTCAGGATGCGCGTCGAAAACAAGGTATCCCAGTCTTCATCCGCGACGGCCCAGTGTTCAGCCATGACATCGCGGACCTGTTTGATTCTGGCTTGCGACTCGGCCTCATCTCGGCCGTGCGTCATCGCAAAGAAGTTGTACGGCCACACCCCGTCGTGGCGCGGTCGCTGATAGCAGTGGGTGACGAAATCGAGCGAGGCGACCGCGGGCCCGACCGTTGCGACGAGGTCATCGGGGACGTCCCAGACGGTCATCCCGTTTTCCGTGTAGCCGAGCGCGTAGTGGTTCGGAATGACGCCCACACGGCGGACCTTCCCCTCCACGTCAAACCGCTTGATCGTGTTAACAACCCACTCGACCGGCCGGTCAAGCGCGGCAGCCACGTCCGCGTACGGCGTCCGGGTCGTGGGGAGCCCCCCCTGGATCTCCATCACGAGGTCGTACTCGGCTGGCGTGAGGTGGTCGCGGCCGGAGGGCTCAACCGCAGGGCCGAGGTCGGAGAGGTCAAGATCCCCTTCCGGCACGGGACCGTCGAGCAGGAACTTCGCGCCGACGTGGAACTCTCGGAGTTTGGGCATATCGTACGTCTCCTGGCCCGTCACGTCCTCGATCTCGGTAAGAACCCGGCTCACGCCGTCGGGGTCTGCGACCGAGACGACGAACCACATGTTGAGGTGTGGGTGTTCGCGCTCGTAGTTGTGTGCCACCTCACGGAACTCGTTGACCTGTTCGGCCACCTCGTCGAACCGTTCGGGCGGAGCGTGCATGGCGACGAGCGACGCCGCGCCGCCGATGGCCTCTGCGTTCACCAGCGCGCCGAACCGTGACAGTGCCCCCGCCTCGACCATCGTCCCGATGCGGTCACACAGTTCGTCAGCAGTGACGTCGACGCCGCGCTCACGCAGCGCCGTCGCCGCCGGCTCGTAGGGGTCCTCGACGACCGGGAAGCCGCCTTGGAAAGCGTTCACGACCGCGCGGTCCGTCCGGTCGAACTCATACTCGACGTCGCCGCGACTCATTGTCGGGTATGGGCGGCTCCCGGGTATAAGCCGCTCGCACGAGACGAGCAGTGAGTGGTGGGGCGGAACCGCCGGATTTACACCGACCACCACCTCAGGGCCCGGCGTGGGCATCTACGACCGGTATCTGGCTGCCCGCCTCCGGCTGTCCGACGGGTCGTTACCGGAGCGGGTCGCGCTGGTCATCACCGAGCGCGACCTGCTCGAACCTGGCGCGTATGACACGCTCGCTTCGTTTCTCGAGTGGGCCTTCGACCTCGGTGCCAGCCACATCACAGTGTCGGTGAGCGTCCTCGATGCCGATGCGGTCCCGACGCTCCGGCGCGCGCTCGAGGACCTCGACACCCCCCATGAGGTCGCCGTCCGCGGCCCCGAGGACGACGAACCCGCCGACGCCCCCGTCCAGGTCGCCATCGGGCTTGGGGGGCGCGAGGAGTTCGCTGCCGCTGTCCGTCGCGTCGCAGAGGCCGTCGAGCAGGGGGACCTCGACCCCGAGGCGATCGACGAAGCCGAGATCGAAGAGCGGCTGCTGCTGCCGGCGGCGCCAGACCTGTTGATCAAAACCGGCGCTGAGCGGCTGTCGGATTTTATGATTTGGCAGTCCGTCTACTCGGAGCTCTACTTCACCGACGTGAACTGGCGGGACTTCCGCCGCCGAGACTACCTGCGTGCGCTCCGGGAGTACCAGGAGCGACAGCGACGGTTCGGGCGGTGAGCCACGCAACTCAGCCGCGCCCAACAGGCGAGCAGCACGCGCCCAGCACCGGCGTGGCCGGTCAGTCGGCACCCGGTTCCGGGTCGGTCGCGTCGATCGGCTCCTGGCGTTCCACGTCCGCTTCCGCGAGCTCCTCGTCCGGCAGTGAGCCCCGGAGCCGAGCAAGAACCCGCCGAGCTTCAGGGAGTTCTGTGTCGCGAAGCGAGGAGACCAGCGCGAGCGCGCGTCGAGCACGGGTCCGGCGCCACGACTCCTCGCGGGCCTCGTAGGTGCGGACGGCCCGCAGGAAATCGACGCGGCGGAACTCCGGCCAGTAGGGAGTACAAAAGAAGACGGCCGCTTCGTTGCCGTTGGCGTGCCACGGCAGAAAGTTCGAGGTGCGCTCGTCGCCGCCGGTACGGATGATGAGATCCACGTCCCGAGTCGGCTGCTCGGTGAGTCGGCGGTCGAGTTCCGCGGCGTCGACCTGATCAGTCGCGAGCCGGCCGTTATGAACGTCATGAGCTACGCTCCGGGCCGCGTTCAGCAGTTCTGCCCGGCCACCGTACGCCAGCGCGACGTTGAGGTGGAGGTCGTCGTAGCCGCGGGTGCGCCGCTCGGCGTAGTCGACCGCGGCTTGGACGCGCTTAGGGAGTCGCCCCGTCTCGCCGATTGCACGAATCCGCACGTGATTCTCGTGGACCTCATCGCGGTCCGCGAAATCACGGAGCTTCGACTCGATCAGGTCGAACAACGCCTCGCGCTCTGCTTCAGGCCGTTCGAAGTTCTCCGTCGAGAAGGCGTACAGCGTCAATTCGTCGACGCCGAGATCGCGACACCACCGCAGTACTGCCTCGGTCGTCTCGGCACCAGCGCGGTGGCCCTCGGTGCGTTCTTTTCCCTGTGCTTCGGCGTAGCGACGGTTCCCGTCTTGGATGACCGCTACGTGCTCAGGGATGCCGTCAATCTCCCCCTCAAGCAGCCGCTCGTAAAGACGAAGGGCCACACGGCGGAGCCGTCCTCGCATAGAGCCGAGTGCGACAGCCCGGGGTATGAGTCTTGTGACCGGTGTCGATCCTTGGAGCGGGCTACCCGATGCCTTTTTATTGCATAATAGTCTCGGTTCGACTGCAATGGCGACAGGCAAGGTTGACTTCTTCAACGACACCGGCGGCTACGGCTTCATCGACACAGAAGACTCCGACGAGGACGTCTTCTTCCACATGGAGGACGTCGGTGGTCCCGACCTCGAGGAGGGACAGGAAGTCGAGTTCGACATCGAGCAGGCCGAGAAGGGCCCGCGTGCGACCAACGTAACGCGGCTGTAAGCCAGCCCGGTGTCACGGTAGCGGTTCGCAACTGCGGCGGCGTGATTTTACGGCGCCGATACAACAGGTCGCGAGCAGCCGCGCCGCCCACGACCGAGCGCTACAGAGCCGATATTGAGCGCTATAGAGCCGATCCGAAACAGCAGGCGCTCCGGCGCGCGCCACGGTGGTCAGGGGCCAGCTGCCCTACACGAGCTGCGCTTGCCACCGGTAGTCGACCAGCTGCCACATGATCGTGGCGACTAGTGTGACACCCCTGGCGAGCCCCTGGCTTGCCGGTGATACTCGCGCCATCATCGACACTGGCGGCGATAGCTGTGTGCCTGTCGCCCGCTGTCTGGCACGTTCCCGGCAGCGGTGGCCACGAGACCAATCGGTGGCTGTTTATCAGTCGCGTACCGACGTACAGCTATGAGCGATCCGGTCAACGACGACCTCTACGAGCGGACGAAGGCGCTGTTAGAACCCGGCGACATCGAGCTGAATGGCCTCATTGTTCACACCGACCTCTCGGGCGAGGAGGAGCCACAGGTTCACCAACTGACCCTCGACGTAGGCGACGTTGTCGCCGCACACACTGGCGTTGAGCCGACAGACACCTACGTGTACTCCGGCAACGACGACCCGGAGTTTGGCGTCAACCAGCATCAGGGCCGGCTTCTTGAGGGTGACGAGTTCGTTTGGGAGTGCCAGCAGCTGATGCGCGACGGTAGCTACGACGTGGTATTCTACTACGAGGCCGACGCCGACCAGGATGGAATCATCACGGCGCTAGAGCGAGAGGGCCACCGCGTAACGAGCGTCCCTGGGGCGTAGCGTCTCTGATATCCTCCCACGGCTCCAGCCGTGGGGATCGAAGCACGAACGGGGGTCCCACGACGGAGTGAGTCT
>CAYZJQ010000021.1:0-25454 GCA_964478805.1 uncultured Halobacteriales archaeon
TGCTGTCACAGAGATCGGCGGTGGGCGCCGCCGATCAGCGGCAGCCAGGTGTCAGAGGCACCGGCTGACCGCCGCCCCAGCCTTCCATCTGTGAGGCGTGGCGGCAGCCATCTCCTCAACGCAGGTAAACGCACATGAAATTTCTGATTGGCACAGTTGCATCAGGGCCCGACTGTCCACACCGGGCCCCGGCCTGAGCGGCGCCGCGCACCTACTCGCGGCGATCCAACCGCGTTACCGTCACTGCATACCGTGCGTCACACGCGCCACAGGCCGTCCGCGTGGCAGTCTCGACGCCGTCGCCTGCGGGCACAAGCGTCACCGTCGCCCCACAGTCACAATCGAATCGAATGTCGGCAGCGACCACACCGATCTGTCGGCGTACTTGTATAAAGCCGTCCCGATACGACCGACTCGTCGTAAATTGAACGGCCACGACGACGAGGGCAACCCCACAGACGCCGACCGTGATAGCCGCGCCCTGGTGCGATTGCCGTGGCCATAATCACTATATGACTACCACTCGACATATTTATTGGGACGGTCGTGCACCAGCTCCCCCGGTGCTCTCCGTTCCACGAGACGGTGTCGCAGTTGCTCCCCCTGTCGACACCACATGGGCGTTGGATCACGCCCTCTCCCCCAGCGGTTTGCCCTGCCGCGTCGGCCGTAAGATAGGGCCAACAAGTCCCAGCTTCCTGCAAGGAGGGACTCCCGCCGTTCACGGCGGGGAGGATGTCACGCAGCGGTCTACAGATAAGCAAGGCGAGTGCCTCGGGGCTTGACCCCGAGGCGGTTCAGTTATCAGCCCACGTGAGCGTCGGTGCTGTTGCAGCAGGTGACTACTGCGGCACTGGAGCGCCATCACGAGGATCACCGATGAGGCGCGGCTTACTGTCGTCGGCCCACCACCCGCTCCGACCGCCGCTGGGGCTGGCGGCGGTGGGAGTTAGTGGCTGAATCGCAACCGGCGTTTATATCCACACCACACAGACGGGCAGATGCAGCAGGAATCGCCCTGTTGCGTCGTCGACCGTGCCGGTGGCGTCTGGGGCACACCACCGGCCGCGCGTGCCGCACCACTGCGGTACGGCGATGGTGTCGCGTGCAGTTTAGGGGACGCACGCGACCCCAGCGTGTCGAGCCTGCCAGTACGAACATACTCACGGCTGTCGACGGCACTCGGCGACGTTACGCTTCGGAGCCCGCACGACATCTGCCGGCGAGCCCGGAGTCACTTGAAACGTCTCTCCCCGAGTCCGAGCCGGTCGTCACGAACCATCGAGATGCCGGTGGAACAGTTGCAGTTGCCGATGAACGGCTGAGTTAGCGATCCACGACGACCGTGGCAACGGGGTGATGAAACGGGCACGCGAGTGGCGCTCCTCTCAGGGCCGGCAGTCCGCGGCCGCTTACGATCAGTGCGGTGACGGAGTCAAGCCCGAGCACATAGCCGAGTATGCTCCGGAGGCCGTCGAGGCGGGCGGTTATGATTATTCCGCCGCAGTGTGGGTGCTGCTGCACGTCCGGCAGAACTGGGGTGTCCCGTCGTTGGCGAGGCCCTCGCCACCGCACCGGCAGGTGTCGGTCACGCCGACGGGGGGTTGTCGAGACGGGCTGAGCTGAGTGACTGGTGTCTCTACGGCTCGCAGCGTCGATTTCGAGAATGGGACCGCCGAGAATTGAACTCGGGTCCTACGGACCCCATCCGCAGAGGATACCACTACCCCACGGTCCCAGGTGTACGAGTGAAGCACGGTTCCGCTGTTAAGCGTGTCGTTTCGCCCCCGTTCTCGACCCCGCGGAATTGTATCACGCCCCCGAGTGCGCCGAGAGTATGTACCCGCTCCAGGCGATGGGCGGTCGCATCGGGACGTATATCAACGACACGCTGATTCCACAGGCCATCGACTTCGGCACCGGTCTGCTCGCGTTCGTGGTCGTTCTGGTGCTCGGCTACTACGTCGGCAAGGCGGTCGCTGTGCCCCTGATCACCCGGCTGTTACGCTCGCGCGATATCGGACCGACGCTGGTGAAGCCGGCCCGAAAGGTGACACTCGTGCTCGTCGGCTTTGCGGCGCTGTCTGTCGCGTTTGCCGTCGCGGGCTTCGGCAGCCTGCTCGCGTCGGTGGCGACGATCGCTGCGGCGCTGACGCTGGCCATCGGCTTTGCCTCGCAGGCGCTCATCGGGAACCTCGTTGCCGGCGTGTTCCTCATCGGCGACCCGAAAATCAAGATCGGCGACTGGATCGAATGGAACAATACCGTCGGCGTCATCGAAGATATCTCCTTTCGCGTCTCTCGCGTCCGCACCTTCGATAACGAGCTCGTCACCGTTCCGAACAACGAACTCGCGAACACGGCCATCACGAACCCGGTCGCGAAGGACAAACTCCGCATCCAGTTCCTCTTTGGCGTCGGCTACGACGACGACATCGACCACGCCAAAGAAGTCATCATCGAGGAGGCGGAGGCCCACGACGAGATCCTCAACGAGCCGCCCGTCTCCGTTCGGCTCACGGAACTCGCCGACTCGTATATCGGCCTGAAATCGCGGTTTTGGATCGACGAACCGGACCGGTCGGATTTCGTGCGCGTCCGCTCGGAGTACGTCCAGGCCGTCAAGGAGCGGTGTGACGCAGAGGAGATCGACATGCCGTACCCCCACCAGCAGCTGACGGGCGGTATCGAGGTCGAAGGGGTCGAGCCGGCGGCGGCCACGAACTGACGATCAGTCGCCGTCGCGCGGCGCGACTAGCTCGCCGGTATCGCGCACGGCCATGTGACACACCGGGTCGTTCTCGTAGGCCAGCGCCCCCTCGCGGTGACCGAGCACGTAGCCGTCGTGGTCGCTCTCGATGGTCTCGCACGACGCGCCGTGAGGGGTCACCACGTCCGCGACGGTCTCGCCGGTGGCCACCGTGTCGCCGGGGGTGACTCGGTGGCGGACGACACCCGCCGTCGTGGTGCGTGGCCCCTCGAAACGGCGGACCGGGAACTCCACGGGGGCCTCGACGCCGGGGTCGGCGTCTGCGACCGCCGTGGGCACCGCGTCCAGACAGCCGATGGCGACCAGGCCCCGATAGGTGGCCGCCAGCCCCGCCGCGTGGTGGTCACGGCGGACGTGGCGGTGTTCGCCGAGTTCGAGCGTCAGTGCCGGTATCCCGCCGGCGTTGAGCGCCGCGCCAGCGAGCGACCGCTGGAGCGACTTCTCCGTGTACGTTGCCGGCGGATACTCGGTGACAACGGGGAGCTCGATCGCGTCAGCGAGCGCGGCGGTCTCGCCGGCGAGCACGCGGGCGTCGTCCTCGGTTCGCGCCCCCCGATCCGCGTCGTACAGGACCCGGTCGCGGATCGTGAACGGCATCGTCCCCGCCCCGGCGGTGTGGAGATCCAAGAGCGCGTCCGCCGGAACGGTCTCGGTGAACGCCTTGTACAAGCGCTCGTCGATCAGTTCCTGGACCGAGGGTGGTTCGGCCCGGTCGTCGTGTGGATCGGGGAACCCCCGGTTCGGGTCCTCACCGTCGTAGTAGGACTCGCGGTCCCGCCGCCGGAGCCCGGCCGGGTTACACGAGGGGACGATAACGACCGTGCCCGTGACGTCGGCTGGTGTGAGGTCGGCCGCGAGGTCCTGTGCGACGGCGAGGCCGACGACCTCGTTGCCGTGGACGCCCGCGGTCACCCAGGCGGTCGGCCCGGGTCCGCCATTGATGATAACGACCGGGAGACGTTCGGTGCCGCCAGTGGGGAGGGCAGTCGCGTGGAGCCAGCCGGTCGCCCGGTCGCCCGTCGCCGCTGTCGCGGTGCCGAGTTCGACGCTCATACCACTCGGTCGCGGTCGGGAGAGAAAGCTCCGGCGACCTCAGACCAAGACGCGCTCGAGATCGACGACCGTCCCCGAGGTGGCGGTCAAATCACCCACGACCCGACCGAGACAGACGGCCGCCCCGTTGGGCACGTAACAGGCCACGAGGTCGCCTTCGACCGCCGGATCGGCATCGAGAACGCCCGGCGCGTACACCGGGGCGCCCTCGGCCACCTGTTCGGCTGCCGTCTCGGCGATAGTCACCCGTGGTACGCCCTTGAGGGCACGCTCTGCGGGCTGGACGGTCTCGCGCAGCCATGTCTCATCGCCGGTCTCGCGCCACTCGACGACGGCATCGTGGATGTCGTGGGCGGTCACAAGCGTCGCATCGTCAAAGGTGCCCGTGGCCGTCCGCCGGAGTGCACCCATATGCGCGCCGGTCCCCAGCGCCAGCCCGATGTCGTGACACAGCTTCCGGATGTAGGTGCCGGCCTCACACCGCACCCGCACGAGTGCGCGGCGGGCCTCCACCTCGAGGACGTCCAGTGTGTGGATCGTTCTGACCCGGAGCCGCCGGGCGACCGCGCTCTTGCGCGGCGGCTTCTGATAGATCGCGCCTTCGAACTCCGTGACGACCGATTCGAGATCCGCCGGAGCGGGCCCGTGGAGTTGGAGCACTGCAACGTATTCTTTGACGCTGTCGTCGAACACTTGCGCCAGCCGGACGGCATCCCCGAGCAGCGTCGGCAGACAGCCCGTCACCTTCGGGTCGAGCGTGCCGGCGTGAGCGGCTCGCGCCTGGCCGGTGAGATCGCGCAGCCAGCCCGCCACCTGGTGGGCGGAGGGCCCGGGTGGTTTATCCAGGTTGACGATCCCGAAGGCGAGCAGTTCCTCGGCGCGCCGCTCGTCGGGGGGGCCCCGCATTTCAGAACTCGTAGTCGACGCCGACCGGCGTTTTGCCCTCGTCGCCCTCGGGGTTGTACGCGGTCACGACGGTCGCGATGGCTTCAACGACGCCGTCGGGGTCGAGCCGGGCCGTGTTGAGCACGAGGTCGTAAATCGAGAGGTCCTCGATATCGATATCGTAGTAGCTCTGGTACCGCTTCGCCTCGCTGTCCGACCGGGCCCGCGTCTCGGTGCGTGCCAACTCGACGTCTTTGTCCTCGCGGTCGGCGATCCGACTCGCCCGCACGTCGAGCGGCGCGTCGAGCCAGACCCGGAAGTCGGCGTGTTCGCCAGCCATCCACCCCGCGAGCCGTGACTCGAGTACCACGTCATCGCGGTCGGCGGCGATCTCCCGCAGGCGACGGTCGAGATCGCGGTCGATGGCGTCGTCCTCCTCGGCGAGTTTGTTGAGTTCCAGCGCCGTGAGCCCACGCTCGTCGGCGAGGTCACGGAAGATGTCACCGCCGGAGACGTGGTCATATCCGAGCGCGTCGGCCAGCGCCGCGGCCGCGGTCGACTTCCCGCTGCCGGCCGGCCCGGAGATGGTAATCAACATGTCTCCCTTCCGGCGGGTGGGGGCAAATGGATTACCCTTCGGGGCCGCCCCGATGGGGGCACGAGACGGGTGGCTCGCGCGCTGCGCCTGCCGGGGCGGTCGATCAGGAGGTCGACGGTGTCGTCTGGATGTTCAGCGACTTCCGGATGATCTGGTTGAAACTCATCGAACAGAGGAAGTACCAGAGGATCCACGCCTGCAGCGGGCCGAGCACGCCCGCCTGCCACTCACGCGTCCCGAGGAGCGGCATCGTCACCGTCAGCGTGCCCGCACCCTGTTCGAGGATCATCCAGTACATCCACAGGAAGGCGGGGATGGTGAGCAGCATGATCCAGACCATCGGGCGGAACTGCTCTTTGAACATCCCGAGGTTGTCACCCATCGCCTCCATCTGCTCTTCTTGGATCTGGTCGAGCGCCTCGTCGTCGCCGGCCTCCTTCGCTTCCTTGCGCCGCTCTTGCATCTCCTGCATCCGCTCTTGATACTTTGCCATCACCTCCGTGTCCATCAGGTTCGCCTGGAGCAGCGTCGAGTACAGCCCAGTAAACAGCGCGAGCACGAGGATGACGGCGTAGAAGGGCAGCGCCGAGTTGATCGGCCCCAAGAAGAGATCAAGCGTGGTCCCGATCGCGTTGCGGACCGACGAGATGGAGTAGCCCGCGAACAGCCCCACGGCGCCCAGCGCTGCCGCCTTGTCATACTGTGACCACGACGAGTCGCCATCAACGTCCTCGGCCTCGGCTGCCTCGGCGTCACCGTACAGGCCGTCCCGGACGTCGTCAGGGTCGGCCAGCTTGAACCCCTCGCCCGCGTCGGTAAGGATGCCCTTCTCGATGAGCCGGCCCCACTGCCCGCTTGACAGCTCCTCGGAGGCCTCCGACCAGGTCACTGCGTCGTCGTGGTCGAGGAGGAACTCGAGCGCCGAGCGCATCGACGCGTCCTCGGCGACCAGCTCCTCGACCTTCTCGGCCGTTCGTGCCATTATCGACTGTAGCCAGCGGGAGGGTTTGACTCCTACGGTCGGCCCGACGATACTCGCTGGTCGCCCGGCACATACGCGCCTGGCCCGACCGCCCCACTCTGCGTGCGCCAGTCACCACGGAACTCGCCGGCTGTGCTCACGCTGCGCCGGCGATGACGCTCGTCGACACCGAGCCCGCCTCGATGGGTCCACGCGGCCGCTTCCGGGGGGACGTGCCCGTGCCCGCCTCGCCCGCGCCCGCGAGACCGGTACCACGACCAGCGAGGGGACTACCCCCCAACTCGACGACGCCCGCTGCTACCAGTACGACGGCGCTTCCTCCAGGAACCAGGGCGAGTGCCCCACGGCGTGACCCCGAGGCGGTTCGCTGCTCGCCGGAGGCGACGCCGTGTGCCTGCTTCTCGCTCAGGGGTGGGAGCTGTTCGCAGCCGCGTCAGGCCCGCATCTCGATGGCCGTCTCGACGCGCTCCCATACCTCGTCCGGGGTTCCCTCACCGTCGAGTTCAACGTACGCGCTACTTCCCTCGTAGTGGTCGATGACCGGTTCCGTGTTCTCCCGGAAGACGCGCAGCCGCTCGCGAACCGTCTCCTCGGTGTCGTCCTCGCGCTGGATCAGGTCGCTGCCGCAGTCGTCACAGACTCCGTCGGTCTCGGGTTGGTCGAACTCGATGTGGTAGTTGGCGCCACAGTCCGGGCAGACCCGGCGGCCAGTGAGGCGGGCGACCAGTTCCTCCTCGGGCACCGCGAGCCGGACCACGGCATCGAGGTCGGTACGAGCGTCGAGGAACTCCGCTTGCTCGATGTTACGCGGGTACCCATCGAGAACGAACCCATCGGCGTCTTCGAGGGCGGTCACGACGATCTCGTTGACCACCTCATCCGGAACCAGCTCGCCGGCGTCCATGAACCCGCCCGGCGTGTCGTGTTCGAAGCCCAGCTCCGAGATGTCCATCCGCTTGTTCGCACGCAGGGCGTCGCCGGTCGTGATGTGATCGACGCCGAAGCGCTCGGCGATGCGTGCGCTCTGTGTTCCCTTTCCCGCGCCGGGGGCGCCCAGCAGCAGGACTCGTGGTGAACTCATACCCCCGGATTGACGACCCGCCCATAAAGCTTTGCAGAAAGTGGACAGGTATGCACCGAGCCGGACTGCTGGGAGTTTTAGTCGCGCGGCGGCGAACGGTGGGTATGACCGACCGCGCGGTTGACCCGACCAGCCGTCGCCGCCTTCTCGTCCGTAGCCTCATGGCCCGCCGTGGCCAGAGCGACCGGCTGGTGGTGCGTGCGGCCGATCACGACCAGGCTGCAGCCCCCGCGAGCGGGACGGACCGATCCGCCAGTGGGGCCGGCGACCGGACAGCGGATGGAGCCGCCGCTGATACGGAAGGGCACCACGCACGCGACGAACGGACCCTCCGATATGGTGACCGCGAGCTCGAACTCCGGCTGCGCGATGGCGAACGTGCCCGGCTCGACGACCTGCTCGGCGATTATCCGGTGTTCAAGATCGACGCGCCGGCTACCCGGAAGGCAGCCGCCGGCACGGTGTATGTCGCGGCCGTTGCGGATCCGAAACACCTTGCGGACTTCATTGAGGACTGCTGTCGGCAGGTGTACGGCCTGTCCGAGGGGTTCGGCCTGCTGGTCGAGTGACCGGCATGCTGCCCTCGTGCGTGCGTGCCGGCACGCATATTCGGCCCCGGGTCCTACTGACAGGTATGTCCAGTGAGTACGTGACGGCACACGGTAGTGAGGTCGGGGCGGTCGGGCTCGGGACGTGGCGGCTGACCGGCGAGGACTGCTACGACGCGGTCTCGACGGCGCTCGAGCTGGGCTACCGGCACATCGACACCGCGCAGGCGTATGGCAACGAGCGGCGAGTTGGCGATGCGATCCGTGACAGCGATGTGCCCCGCGAGGAGGTCTTTCTGACGACGAAGCTCAACGTCGGCAACCGGGGGCACGACGACGTGTTGCGGACGACCGAGGAGTCGCTGGCGAAACTGGACACCTCATATGTGGATTTACTGCTTATCCACAACCCGGCCCAGCGGACGCCGCTGGGCGAGACGCTCGCCGCGATGAACGAGCTCGAAACACGGGGGAAGGTGCGACACGTCGGCGTGTCGAACTTCGGCATCGACCGACTGGATCGGGCCCGCGAGTTCTCCGAGACGCCGATCTTCACGAACCAGGTGCAGTACAACCCCTACTGGTCACAGACGGAACTGCTCGACTACTGTGCGATCCACGACGTGCTCGTGACGGCGTACTCACCGCTGGCGCACGGTGGCGTCCTCTCCGACCCGGTGCTTGCAGAGATCGGCGACCGCTACGACAAATCGGCGGCACAGGTCGCGATCCGCTGGCTCATCCAGCAGGAGAACGTCGTGGCGGTGCCGAAAGCGACTTCCCGCGAGCATCTCGCGGCGAATTACGACGTGTTCGATTTCGAACTCACCGATGCGGAGATGCAACGCGTCCGTCAGCCGTCGAAGTCGCGCGCACTTGCCGGCTTCGTCCGTGGCCGGCTCCCCGGCTGATCCCAGGCGGTGCGACTTTTCCCCTCTGGCACTAACACACGGGTATGGTCACCCAACTTCGTGACGGCATCTGGCGGATCGACTGCGGCAGCGTGAACGCGTATCTGTCCGACGACCCCGGAGTCAACGGCGACGAGGCGCTCACATTGGTCGACGCCGGGACGCCTCGCGACGCTGATACGATCCGAAACGCAGTCACGGACGCGGGGTTCCAGGTCGACGAGATCGAGCGCGTCCTCATCACGCACTTCGACCTCGACCACGTCGGCGCGCTTGCGGCGCTTGACCTCTCGGCCGAGGTGTACATGGGCGCTGGCGACGTGGGGTTTTACGTCGGCGGTGAAAAGCCACCCTTCGGAAACCGAAAGGGCGCACTCCAGCGGCTCACCCGGCCGTTCCTCTCCACGCCGCGCGGTGAGGTCACCGGACTCGCGGATGGTGACACCGTCGGCTCGTTCACTGTTTACCACACCCCTGGGCACACGCCGGGGCACGTCGCGTACGTGAGCGAAGCGTTGTCCGTCGCGTTCGTCGGTGATCTCGTCATGGAGTCCGACGGGCGGCTGAAGGCGTCGCCGTGGTACCTCAGCTACGATTCTGACCGTGTTCGCGAGTCGATCCACTATCTCGCGGACGCGGAGCCGCCGGTCGAGGTCGTCGCGATGGGACACGGGACGCCGTTCATCCGTGACGGCGCCGTCCGGCTGGCCGAACTCGGCGAGCGGGTCGAAGACCCCCCAGAGATCTAAGCCTCAGTCGAAGGTGGCGTCCACGAGACACAGCAAGACACCACGCTCGAGCACGGAGCGGTACATTACTACCTGTATCCCCGCCGCTGGCAGGTAGTATTGACATCCCACGGGACGTCAGGAACCAGAAAACCCGTCGTGGCAACTGAGACCCGAATCTCGCCCTACTCTAACGGCAGGGGGCTTGAGCCCCCGTCTGACGGCTATTTAGGCAGCGGAGCCGGCGACTTCCTCCGCGACGAAATCCGGATCCATGAGGGCCGGGTCGAGAATATGGCCTGCCTGTCCCTTCGCGAACTCCGGCAGCGATCCGTGTGCGTAGACCACCACCCGAACGTCGGGATTGAGATCCTTCGCGACCGGGATCGAGGTGGCGAGCGACATCTCGGTCAGGACGAGCACGTCGGCGTCGACGATGCCTGCCTCCTCGAGAGCGGGGCGGGCACCGGTTCCCGCGGCGCGTGTCACCTCGACGCCCTCGGCGGCGAGTGCGTCACCGAGCCCCTCCGAATCACCGCCAGCGAGAACAGCACGAACCATACCGGGAGCATCGCGCGCCCGGATATAAGGGTTGGCACGGGACCGAGCGGCTGTGTCGATTATCTAACCGTTGGTTGGAGCGCGGACGAATTACTCCGTTGGTGAGAGTCGAATGCCCCACGGTGGCAGGAGGGGACGGACACGTTCGCCGCGTCTACGATGTCGTCCTCGGGGTCACGTCCCCGACCGCGTACACCGAGATCGCGGAACTCGCGGACTGTTCGTCGAACGCAGCGAAGAAACATCTCGACCGGCTGGCAGAGATGGGTATCGTCCGTGCGGACGGGGACAGCCGCCCCGCACGGTACCAGCGACACGACGGGTATTTCGAGTGGCAGGAGGCGACTCACATCGCGGACGACCTCTCCGTCGCGGCGATCATCGACCGCGTGAAGGAGCTGGAAGCGCGCCGCGAGGAGGACGAAGCCGAGTTCGGCGCGACCGACCCCGCCGACGCCTCCGTGTTTGACCACTACACCCACGAGACGATCCACGAACGGATGGTCGCGGTCAGCGAGCGGCAAAGCGTGGTTCGGGACATCCAGTTGTACGAACTCGCACGCCAGCTTTCACAGCGCGACGGATATCTCCTCTCCGCGTAGGATGAACGAGCCGCCAGCCGACGGGACGGGTTCGACGGGGCCGCCGGACCGACGGACTCTGCGGCTGCTCGAACGACACCTCGCATCGGACTCGCTCGTCGCCGAGACGACGTTCAACCCCGACCCGTACGAGCCGCGACGCCTCCGCGCCGGCCTCGATTCCGAGCGCTACCCGGGATCGGCGTCTGCTGTTCGGCTCGACATCCGGTGGTTTCCGACCGGCGACTTCTCCTTCCACTACGTCGAGGACCACGGCCAGGCTGAGGGGGTGGGAGTGTCGCTGGGTTCGACATCCGAACCCCCACCGCGGCCGGACGCATTTCCACCAGCCGCCGACGGCGGAAGCGGTGACCGACCTCTCGTTCGAATCGCGGCATCCGCTGGACGTGTACTCGACTGTCCTCGGCACGGTCGACGGACGCATCGAGACGCTGTGGTCGCAGTAGCCGTTCGCCCTCCCGGTCACCCCATCACGACACCCTCGCTGCGACCGCGGAGGACCACCTCGCCCGATTCGGTCTCGCAGACGAACGAAACCGCGAGGTGGGTGTGGTTCTCCCGCTGCTCGACGGACTCATAGGTCGCCGTACAGTTGATTTCGACCTTCGTATATGCCGGCCGGGGGAACTCGAACTCCATCGTCCGCGCGAGAAAGTCGATGTCGCCGCCGAGCTTCGTCGGCATCGTCGCCGTCAAGAGCCCATGCAGGACGACGCGACCGTCTTCGTCGGCGGTGAGGTGGTGGCGCCCCTCGTCGCTCGATAGCGCCGCGAACTGCTCGACCTCCTCGACGGTGAAGGTACGGGTGTACGTCCGGGTCTCTTCTTCCTCCAGGGTTGGCACATCGCTCATGGCATGCCTTTCGCAGCGGCGCCCGCCTAAAGCCACTGGGCCGCCCGCTATTCGTACTCGATGGTCGCCGGCGGCTTGTGGGTCACGTCGTACACGACCCGTGAGACGTTGTCGAGCGTCCCCGTAATCCGCGACTGGATGCGCTGGAGGGTGTCCCAGTCGAGCTGCTGTGCGCGTGCGGTCATCCCGTCGCGAGACTCAACCGACCGGACGGCGACGACCCAGCCGTGGACGCGGTTGTCGCCCTTCACGCCGGTCGCTTTGCCGATGACGGCGGCGAACGCCTGCCACGGGTCGTGGTCGGCGGTCTCCTCCTCAACCACGTGACAGGCCTCACGGGCGACCTCGACCTTCTCGCGGGTCACTTCACCGACGATCCGCACCGCCAGCCCTGGGCCGGGGAACGGCATCCGCTCGGCGATGACCGACTCGAGGCCCAGGTCGCGCGCTACCTCGCGCACCTCGTCCTTGTAGAGGTCGCGACACGGCTCG
This sequence comes from uncultured Halobacteriales archaeon, assembly GCA_964478805.1. Lineage (GTDB taxonomy): Archaea > Halobacteriota > Halobacteria > Halobacteriales > Haloarculaceae > Halosegnis. Next base: position 12,064 of record CAYZJQ010000021.1, read on the forward strand.
ACGATGCCGTCGAAGTCGACCGCCTCGGGGAGCCCACCGACGTTGTGGTGTGATTTGATGTTGCCCTCCGACTCGATGCGGTCGGGATAGATGGTCCCTTGGACAAGATAGCGCGCGCCGGCCTCCCTGGCCTCACGCTCGAACTCGCGGATGAACTGCTCGCCGATAACGTGGCGTTTCTCCTCCGGGTCGGTGACGCCCTCAAGCGCGTTGAGAAACCGGTCCTGAGCGTCGACGACCCGTAGCCCATCCATGAAGCCGAACGTCTCGCGAATCCCATCGGTCTCGCCTTTCCGCATCAGCCCGGTGTCGACGTACACCGCCGTCAGGTGGTCGCCGATGGCCTCGTGAGTTAGCGTCGCGGCGACCGACGAGTCGACACCGCCCGACAGCGCGATGATGGCCTCCTCGTTGCCGACCTGCGCTTCGATCTCGGCTTTCGCCTCGTCGATAAACGTCGGGGTATCGACCATCAGGCGCTCACCTCTGTCTCCTCTTCGACCCCGCTTGCCCGCTCGAGAACCGCTTCGAGCAGCCCGACAAACGGCGGCGACGCCCGGCCGGGGCGCGACCGGAACTCGGGGTGGAACTGCGTCCCGACGAAGTACGGGTGGTCCGGGAGCTCGAGGATCTCCATCCGATTGCCCGCCTGCCCGGAAAACACCATGCCAGCGGTCTCGAGCTGGTCGATGTACTCGGGATTCACTTCGTAGCGGTGACGGTGTCGCTCCGTACATGAGTCGGCCTCGTAGAGGTCGTGCGCGAGGGTGTCCTCCTCGATGTGTGTTTCGTGCGCACCGAGCCGCATCGTCCCACCCATATCCTCGACCTCGTACTGCTCGGGGAGGATGGCGATGACCGGGTGGGGGGTCTCTTCTTCGAACTCCGTCGAGTCGGCATGGTCGAGCCCGCAGACGGTACGGGCGTACTCGACGACGGCCATCTGAAAGCCAAGACACAGCCCCAGGAACGGCACGTCATGCGTCCGGGCGTATCCGACAGCTTCGATTTTTCCGTCCGTGCCCCGAGCGCCGAAGCCGCCGGGGATAACGAGCCCATCGGCCCGCTGTAACCGCGTGCGGTGTTCGGGCGTCATCTCGTCCGTGTCGACCCACAGGACATTCACGTCGACGCCCTTCTCGAGGCCGGCGTGCTTCAACGCCTCGTGCACCGAGAGGTACGCGTCTTCGAGGTCGTACTTGCCCGCAAGCGCGATGTCGACCTCGCCGGTCGTCTCCCGGGTGACGAGTTCGCGCCAGCCGTTCTCCCGCTCAGCCGGTGCCAGCGCCTCGTCCGCCAGATGTAGCTGCTCCATCACGTACTCGTCGAGTCCCTCGTCTTCGACCATCAGCGGGACGTGATAGATGTCCTCTACGTCCGGGTTCGAGAATACTGCCTCCGTGGGCACATCACAGAACAGCGCGATCTTCTCTCTCGTCTCGGACTCAAGATGGTCCTCACAGCGCCCCACGAGCACGTCTGGCTGGAGCCCGATCGACCGTAACTCCTTGACCGAGTGTTGCGTGGGTTTGGTCTTCTGCTCGCCGTTCTTCGAGTACGGGACCAAGGTAACGTGGGTGAACAGGATGTCCTCGTCGTCCTCCTCGTGGGCGAACTGCCGGAGCGCCTCAAGATACGGCATTCCCTCGATGTCGCCGACCGTGCCGCCGACCTCCACGATACAGACGTCGTGGCCCGCGGCGGCCTCGCGGATCCGACGTTTGATATCGTCGGTGATGTGGGGGATGATCTGGACCGTCTTTCCGAGGTAGTCACCGGCGCGCTCCTTCTCGATGACGTGTTTGTAGGTCTTCCCCGTTGTGACGTTGTGGTCGAACGTCATGTCGATGTCGAGAAAACGCTCGTAATTGCCCAAATCCAGGTCGACCTCGCCGCCGTCTTTCAAGACGTACACCTCGCCGTGTTGGAAGGGGTTCATCGTCCCCGCGTCCACGTTGAGATACGGGTCGATCTTGACCGCGGTGACGTCGAAACCGGCGTTGGCGAGCAGCCGGCCGGTGCTGGCGGCGGTGATTCCTTTCCCCAGCCCGGACATCACCCCGCCGGTGACGAAGACGAACTTTCGACCCAGGTTCGGGTCGTACTCCGTGACGGGTTCCGTCGGCATACTGACCGTGTGCGGGGGCCCGTCAAAACCGTTGCGAACGCTCTGGTGCTCGTCGCCGAGGGGGCTGGCCGCTGTCGGTGTGAACCCTTATACAACATCGCGCCATCGAGGTAATCATGAACCGACGTACCCCACACACACATCACGACCGACGCCATCCCCCGACACTTGGAGTGAGAGGGGGTTCAGATGGGTAAGGGCCACTTCGACCACGCCGTGGTCCCCGTCGCTTCCGAGGAGGACGCGAGGACGACGGCGACGGCGATCCGGACCCACCTGACCGTTGAGACGCTCACGGTCGTCCACGTCGTCGAGAAGGCGGGTGGTGGGCTCGACAAGGCGAGCGTTGAGCAGCGCGAGCGCACCGGGATCGACGCGTTCGCGGCCTTCCGGGGCCCGTCAAAACCGTTGCGAACGCTCTGGTGCTCGTCGCCGAGGGGGCTGGCCGCTGTCGGTGTGAACCCTTATACAACATCGCGCCATCGAGGTAATCATGAACCGACGTACCCCACACACACATCACGACCGACGCCATCCCCCGACACTTGGAGTGAGAGGGGGTTCAGATGGGTAAGGGCCACTTCGACCACGCCGTGGTCCCCGTCGCTTCCGAGGAGGACGCGAGGACGACGGCGACGGCGATCCGGACCCACCTGACCGTTGAGACGCTCACGGTCGTCCACGTCGTCGAGAAGGCGGGTGGTGGGCTCGACAAGGCGAGTGTTGAGCAGCGCGAGCGCACCGGGATCGACGCGTTCGCGGCCTTCCGGGAGGCGTTCGACGGCGACGTCACGGTGGAGACCGAGGTCGTCTACGACACTGATATCGCTGAGGGGCTCATCGATGCGGCCGCTGAGGTGGGTGCTGACGCCGTCGCGTTCACGCCCCGCGGAGGCGGCTGGTTCGAGCGCGTGCTCGCCGGCGACGTGACACGTGACCTGCTTGACGCGGCCGACCGGCCTGTTGTCGTTCTGCCCGCGGTGGAACAGTGAGCGACGACGAACTCGCCAAGGACCTCGGTCCGCTCGCCGCACTCACTATCGGCGTCGGGACGATGATCGGCGCGGGCATCTTCGTCCTCCCGGGCGAGGCGATTCTGCGATCGGGGTCGTTCGCCGCGGTCGCGTTCATCCTCGGCGGCGTCATCGCGATGTTTACCGCGCTGTCGGCCAGCGAACTCGGCACTGCGATGCCCCGGTCGGGCGGCGCGTACTACTACGTCAACCACGCGCTCGGCCCGCTGCTCGGCTCCGTCGCCGGCTGGGCCAACTGGCTCGGTCTCGCGTTCGCCTCCGCGTTCTACATGGTCGGGTTCGGCCGCTATATCTCGCGAATCTTCGGCGTCAGCGGCTTCGTCGGGCTCGGACCGGTCGGACTGGACGTGGTGACGCTCACTGCGCTTCTCGGCGGCGCGTTCTTCGTGCTCATCAACTACGTCGGGGCGAAAGAAACCGGTCGCCTCCAGAACGTCATCGTCATCATCCTCGTCGCCATCCTTGCCGTGTTCACCCTGCTCGGGACGCTCCAGGCCGATCCCGGAAACCTCCCTGCGCCCGCGACCGTTGGTGAGACGCTCGGGACGACCGGGTTCATTTTCGTCTCGTATCTCGGATTCGTCCAGATCACGAGCGTCGCCGAGGAGATCAAAGATCCCGGAAAGAACCTCCCACGGGCGGTCATCGGCAGCGTCGTCCTCGTCACTGTGATCTACGCGCTCGTCCTTGTGGTGATGAGCGCGGCCGTCCCGCAGGGCTTTATTGCGGATCTCGTAACGGACGTGGCACCGGGTGAAACACAGCCGATCGCGGTCGTTGAAGTCGGCCGGTTCGTCCAGGGGGCGCTGATGGGGGGCGCGCTGCTGTTCGGCGGCCTGCTCGCGACGGCCTCATCGGCGAACGCCTCCATCCTTGCGTCCTCACGGATCAACTTCGCGATGGGCCGCGACAGCATCGTCACGCCCGCACTTAACGAGATTCACCCCCGGTTCGGGACGCCGTACCGCGCCATCGCCATCACCGGCGGGCTCATCCTCCTGTTCATTCTGCTTGGCGACATCAACCTGCTGTCCGGTGCTGCCTCCGGCTTGCACCTCATTATCTACGGGCTGCTCAATATCGCCCTGATCGCGATGCGGTACGTCGCCCCCGAGGAGTACCAGCCCGACTTCACCGTGCCGTTGTATCCGGTACTCCCGGTGCTCGGCACTGTGCTCTCGTTTGCGCTGCTCGCGTACGTGGAGCCCGCTGCCCGGTTGCTCTCCTTTGGCATTGCGGGGGCCGCGATCGTCTGGTATCTCGTCTACGCCCGCTCGCGGACTGAAAAGCAGGGCATCCTCGGCCAGCACATCCTCTCGCGGGCCGACGAGATGCCCGACGCGGCGGTGTCGGCGGCGACGAGCGTCCAGCCCGACGGCGGCCGGTTCCGCGTGATGGTGCCGCTCGCCAACCCGGAGAATGAGGAGGACCTCATCCGGCTCGGCGCCGCTGTTGCGAACCACCACGGCGGCACGCTCGAGGCCGTCCACATCGTCCAGGTGCCCGACCAGACCTCCCTGGAGTACGCCCGCGACCACATCGACAAGTTCGACGACTACACCGGCGAGCTGCTGGAGAAGGCCCGCATCGACGCCGAGGGGTTCGGCGTCCCGTTCGAGACGCGGACGGTCATCTCCCACCGCGGCTTCGAGGAGGTGTTCGACGCCGCGGAGACCGGCGGCGCCGACATGGTCGTGATGGGGTGGGGCCCGGACAGCCACGGCTCGCCCGGTCGCGTCGAGTCGGCCTACGACGACCTCACCGAGAACCTCCCGTGTGACTTCCTCGTGATGAAAGACCGCGGCTTCGACCCCTCGCGCGTGCTTCTCCCGACTGCCGGCGGCCCTGACTCGGAGCTTTCCGCGGCTATCGCGGGGATCCTGCAGGACACCTTCGGCTCTGAGGTGACGCTGCTACACGTCGCCGACGACGAGGCCACCGGCCGCAAGTTCCTTGAGGAGTGGGCAGCCGCGAACGGACTGGCCGACGCCGAGTTGCGCGTCGAGACCGGTGACGTGGAGTCGGCGATCGCCCGCGCCGCCGCCGACGCCACGCTCGTGTCGATCGGTGCGACCGAACGCGGCCTGTTGTCACGGCTCGTCCGCGGCTCGCTCGCGCTTGAGGTCGTCGACGATATCGACTGTACGGTCCTGCTCGCCGAGCAAGCGCGCAAGCGGTCGCTCCGCGAACGACTGTTCGGCAACCAGTAGCTACTCGCAAAGCGCCTCGCGCAGGAAGCTGCCGCATTTCTCACCGACCGTTTTCGACTGCCCGACGAAGTGGTGGTCCGCGCTCATCGACTCGACGCACCAGCTGCCCTGGTCGCGACGCTCGCCGGCGTCTTCTGCGGCGCGTCGCGCCGGGTGTCCCAACGCTCGTGCTCGCTCGACGACCGGTTCACACTCCACTGTCGTGTCGCGCTCGCCGTACAGCACGTAGCCCGGACACCCCACGGCGTCGAGTTCAGCCGCCGCGTCGAGTTCGGCCCCGAGCTGCGAGGCGGGCGCCAGCGCCGCCACGGCCGCGGGCGGTTCCCCCTCGACCGACTCCCGCGCCGCGGCGAGCAGCGCGACACAGCCGCCAAACGAGTAGCCGAACAGCGCTACCGCGTCATAGCGGTCACGCGCCCACCCGAGGGCGTTTCGCGCGTCGGCGAGTTCGCCTCCTCCCTCGTCCCACGGCCCGTAATCGAACCGGAGGGTCGCCACCGCAGGCGCGAGCGCCTCCGAGACGGCCACGAGTCGCGTGTCGGTCCGGCGGCCGCCCATCTGGGGGTGTGGCGGACAGGCGACGACGCAGGCGTCGGTCTCCGGGGCGTCAAGCGTCGCGTGCACGGTCCGGCGGCCGGGGACTAACACGCGCTCGCTGTCGGTGTCGGTCATACGTCCGGGTCCGCACGGACGCACTTCGCGCTGTCGCCCCGCGGGAAAACCACAAGTCGCGAGCGAGCGAGTTCCACGTATGGACCGCTATCCAGATCTTGACCCCGATGCCGGCGAACTCGTGACCGAGGAACTCGTGGTGACCGACGACGTGTTAGTCAAGGCGTTCGCACTCGGTCCGGGTGCCGAGCTGAGCCCTCACGACCACCCGGACGCGACGAATGTGTTTCACGTCGTCGAGGGAGAAGTGGTCGTCCTACAGGACGGCGAAGAGGCGTCCGTCGCCGCCCCAGGCGTCGTGCTCCACGAGCGTGGCGTCGAACACGGCGCGCGCAACGACACCGAGCAGGTGGCCGTGCTGACGGCGTCGCTGTGTCCGCTCCCCGGAAGCGGCTGACTACGCCTCCTCCGTTGCGTCAGCGTCGCGTTGGGCCAGTCCAGCGAGATGGGGCGCCTCAGCAACGATGATCTCCTCGGCTCCCAGGCGAGCGGCGTTTTCAGAGCCCGGCAGACAGAACACCGGCACCCCGTCAGCGACGCCGGCGACCGCCCGTGTCCCGATCACCTTCGTCCCGATCTCCTCGTACGATAGGTCACGGAACAGCTCGCCGAACCCAGGGAGCCTCTTGTCGAATAGCGGGCGCGCCGCCTCGACGGTCACGTCGTCCGGGGTGACCCCGGTCCCGCCCGTGGTGACGACGACATCGGTGTCTGCGCGCCCGACGAGCCGCGAGATGACATGCTGTACCCCATCGAACTCATCGCCGACGAGCTCCCGATGGACTACGTCGTGTCCCGCAGTCTCGAACGCGGCCACGATGGCGTCGCCCGCGGGGTCCTCGGCAAGCGTACGCGAGGAAGAGACGGTAACGACGCTCGCGCCCAGTGCGTCGAGGTCGTGATGGTGGTGATCATGGTGCTCGTGTCCGTGTTTGTGGTTGTCATGGTGCTCGTGTCCGTGGTCCTCCCCGCCGTCGTGATGATCCTCGTCCATACGAGGCGCTCCGGGCGGGAACGACAAAAGCAGCGGCGGTCAGGGGTCGCGCCCCCGAGTGAACGCTAGTCCGATGGCGAGGATCGCCAAGCCGCCGGTTAGCGGGGCGACAACGCGCTCACGGTCCCACGGCGCACAGTCCGTCTCTTCCGTCCGGACGACGAGATATCGCTCGTTTTCGTAGGCGACGACGGCCTCGCGGATGGCGCCCTTCGGAATAAGCGCCTGTCCCCCGGCCTCAAGAACGCCGCGGAACACCCGCTGTTCGGAGGCGTTCAACACCGCGTATGGGACGCGGTCATAGCCGTCGAGCGAGCCGGTCACCTCGTCGGTGTCGACGACGCGTACGAACCCGGTGTTCGCACAGCGCCGCTCGGAGAGATGAGTCGCGGCCCCGACGCTCGCGGTGACGAGTCCAAGCGCGAGCAGGACGAGGCCGAGATACGTCCACGGGGTCCGGGACACGTCTGTCTCCTTCGAGCGCGGTCGCATAACTCGCTCGCTCCGGGCGAGCGCCACGCCCTACCGAGTGGCGCTCGGCGTGCATTCGCCGTCACCGGCACGACTTTGTGAAACCCACCCACACAACGGACTATGCAAGGCGTATTCTACGAGGAGCACGGCGACACCGACGTTCTGCAGTACGGCGAGCTTCCGGAGCCCGAGATCGGTCGCGGCGACGTGCTCGTCGACGTGAAGGCGGGGGCGCTGAACCACCTCGACGTGTGGACGCGGAAGGGGATGCCCTCTCCAGGCGCGTTCCCACATATCCCCGGGTCGGACGCCGCGGGCGTGGTCACCGAGGTCGGCGCGGATGTAACCCGCTTCGAGCCCGGCGACCACGTCGCGGTCGCCGCGGGATCGTGGTGTGGCGACTGCGAGCACTGCCGGGCGGGCGAACACTCGCAGTGTATCCGGTACACCATTATCGGTGAGCATTCAACGGGCGTTCACTCGGAGTACACCGCCTTGCCGGAAGAGAACCTCGTCGCCGTCCCCGACGACGTCGACTGGGAGACAGCCGCGGCCGCACCGTTGGTGTTTCAGACGGCCTGGCGGATGCTCCACAGCCGGGCAGAGATCGAGGCCGGCGAGTCCGTACTCGTACTTGGCGCCTCGGGCGGCGTCGGCCACGCGGCCGTCCAGATCGCTGCCCACGCCGGCTGTGAGGTGTATGCAACCGGCTCGACGGAGGCAAAGCTGGAGGCTGCGAAAGCGCTCGGCGCAGACCATGTCGTCAACTACGAAACCGAGGACTTCGACGCCTTCATCGAGGCCCACACCGATGGCCGTGGCGTCGACGTGGTGGTCGATCACATCGGCGGCGCGACATGGGAGCAGTCGATGGCCTCGCTGGCGAAGGGCGGCCGGCTCGTCACCTGCGGGGCGACGGGTGGCCCGAAGGTCGAAGTGAACGTCGCCGACCTGTTCTGGAACCAGTACGACATCCTCGGCTCGACGATGGGTGCGAACCACGATATCGACGAGGTGCTCGAGCTGGTGTGGGACGGCACGTTGGAGCCACAGATCCGCGAGACGCTCGCGATGAGCGAGGCGGCCCGCGCACACGAGATGCTCGAGGACCGCGAGGGGTTCGGGAAGGTGGTCGTCATCCCCGACAGCGAGCTGTAACCGAAGCCCAAACGGCGAGGAATATAAGCGATGAGCCCTGACGGCCAGAGGTGATGAGCGACCGCGGGACCGAGAAGACCGACGGCACGCGCCACGGCCGCGATTCCGGTGACACCCACGGCGGAAAGCCCCGCGGCGCAGACCGGGAATTCGGGTGGCGTGGCTGGCTGCTGGTCGCCTGGATCGTCGTCGCCCTGGTTATCGTCCCCGTCCTCCTCTTTTATATCCCGCAGGCGGGCGCGTTCACGAAGTCCATCGGCCTCGGCTACCGGGACGCCTTTCTCGTGCTCCCGCTCGTGCCGGCTTTGGTGCTTGGCCTGCTCGCGGTGTGGGCCACAACGCGGCCCTGAGCCGAGGCGTGGACGCGCCATAGGCGGCGTACACTCCCATTACGACGAAGATCACGCCAGCGACCCGAGCGACCAACATCTTCCAGCTCGCGGGTTCTACACGCGTCCACTGGGTCGTGCTGGCGACCGCGTCAAGCCGCTCCGAGAAGCGCGCAACCGGGATACGGCACCGCGGTCATCACGCCGCCGACCGCGGCACGCACGAGCGCGACGACGCCACCGGCGTTCATGCCCGTTCGTGTCGCACCCGGGAAATAAGCCTTCTAGCCGCTCGCCCCGACCGTTGGGGTCGCTACGAACGAGCAGGTTATGCGTTCTTAGAGCGTGATAGTGTCATGCAGTATCTTGCCTGTCGCGACTGCAGGACTCGTTACCTCACGGTCGCAGCCAGTGGGACGTGTACTCGGTGTGGAGGACCGCTTCGCCCGGCACGGCGAGCCACTCCCTGACCGGGACGCTCACGGCTGGTCGGCGGTATCCTGTATCCAGACCGTCTTCTCGTTGAGGAACGCGCGGATCCCCTGCCGCGCGAGTTCGCGGCCGTACCCCGAGTCCTTGATGCCGCCGAAAGGGAGCCGGGGGTCGGACTTCGTGAGCTCGTTCACGAACACGGCGCCCGATTCGATCCGGCGTGCAACGGCCTCCCCCCGGTCGAGGTCCGCCGTCCAGACGCTCCCGCCCAGCCCGAGGTCCGAGTCGTTGGCGAGATCCACTGCCGCGGCCTCGCTTTCGACCTCGAAGACGGCCGCAGCGGGCCCGAACACCTCTTCACAGCCCAGCGGCGCGTCCAGCGGCACGTCGGTCAGCACCGTTGGCGGGTAGAAGAAGCCGTTGCGGTCGAGCGGCTCGCCGCCGGTTTCGACGGTCGCGCCCGCCTCGACCGTCGCGGTCACCTGCTCGTGGAGTTCGTTCAGGAGGTCCTCGCGAGCCTGCGGGCCGAGGTCGGTCCCATCGTCCATCGGGTCGCCGACGGTCAGCGCCTCCATCTCCGCGACGAACGCCTCCAGGAACGCGTTGTACACGTCCGTATGGACGATGAAGCGCTTGGCGGCAATACACGACTGGCCCGAGTTGAGCGTGCGCGCCCGTGCGCCGACGGCCGCCGCCGCCTCGATATCGGCATCGCCGAGGACGACGAACGGGTCTGACCCGCCTAACTCGAGCACCGAGGGCTTGAGTTCCTCGCCAGCGGCCCGGCCTACCGCACGGCCTGCGGGTTCGGAGCCCGTCAGCGTCACTGCCCGGATTCGGTCGTCGTGGATGGCTTCCTCGGCGAGGTCGGAGCCGACAAGCAGCGTCTGGAAGACGTCATCGGGGAACCCTGCCTCGTGGAACACCGACTCGATAGCGAGCGCACACTCGGGGACGTTCGAAGCGTGTTTCAACAGGCCGACGTTACCGGCGACGAGATTCGGCGCCGCGAAACGGAACACTTGCCAGAAGGGGTAGTTCCACGGCATCACGGCAAGCACGGGCCCCAACGGCTCGTAGGAGACGAACGACGTGGCGCCCGGCTCCGTGCCGATCTGCTCGTCGGCGAGATACTCGGGAGCGCGTTCGGCGTAGTGGTCACACACCCACGCACACTTTTCGACTTCGCTGCGGGCACCTGCGATGGGCTTGCCCATCTCACGGGTCATCAGCTCGGCGAAGTCATCGACCCGCGCTCTGAGCACGTCGGCGGCCTCGGTCAGCAACTGTCGTCGCTCCTCCAGCCGAGTGTCCGACCAGCCGTCGTACGCCTGAGTCGCCGCGTCGAGTGCAGCGTCCACGTCGTCGGCATCGTCTTCCTCGACCGGTTCGAGGGGCTCACCCGTCGCGGGGTTGATACGGTGCATATCCAGTCGTCGGCATGAGAGAACATAGTGGTCCGGGTCGGCACGGAGCGAGCCACATTTGTAGGGTGGTGTCGTACCGCCGACCATGAGCAGTGCACTGGCGGGCTTGAGCGAGCAGCAAAAAATCGTGTTCGGCGTGGTCGGCATCGTCGTCGGAGCCGGCCTCCTCGCCGTAATGACGTTCACAAGCCTCACCTCGGGACTGACCGACGCCATCGTGGGTATCATCGGCGTGGCCTTTGCCATCGTCGGGACGCTGCTGCTTGGCACCTCTGAGACCCGCGATCAGATCGTCTGAGTTCGTGCTGGGTCGCTCGCAGGGTGCGGTTAGTGGTCGTGACCGGTCATCTCGCCGAACGTCTGACCGAACCGCTCTTCGAAAAGCGCCATGAGTTCGTCCTCGACAGCGAGTAGCTCTTCGGAGGGGTCACCGTGGCCGTGTGCGGTGGCAGCGTGAATCTGCTGGGCGGCGTTGATCATTGCGAGGTCACCGACCACCTCGGCCGTTGATTCGTCGCCCTCTGCGAACATGCTAAGCAGCGAGTCAGGCAGCGTCAGTTCGTCGTCGCCGTCTGGCCCGCTGATGTCGATGGTAACCGCCATGTCATCTCCGAGGTGGCGGGTACTCTTGTGTCTGTGGGTCGGCGCGTAAGCGTCGCTGCTCACCAATGGAACTGCCTGCAGAACCGCGCTGATGAATCAGTCCGCGGCGGCGGAGACGGGTTCTTTGATCTCGCGATTCATCTCGTCGGTAAGTCCGTCTGCGAGCGCGAAAACAGCCGCCTTGTGGTCGGTCTTCGACTTGTGAATAGAGGTTGGTCGAACGCCCAGCGCCGTGTATTCCTCGTGGTCGACCGTCGCATCCGCGAGTTCCTCGTAGTGTGTACGTACCTCCGCGAGAAGCCCGTGAAGGTGAATCAGCTCCTGCTTTTTCATAGTCAATCCGGGCTTACGTTCGGAGGGTTATATTATTATCCTGAGGAACGTTAACATACGGCTGTCTGAGAACCCGATATTCCGGCGATATGAACGGTTTCCTCCGGATTGGTCTGTCCTGGTTCCTCACGACCACCGGACCAGCACCCCCTTGCTGTCGGGTGCGAACTGTTTTTGAATCGGACGCTCCGAAGGGCGAGTATGAGTTATGACGAGCATCTTGACCGCGCCATCGAAGAGACGGACGCGAGCGGGAGCGCGAGTCGGTTCTCGCTGCCCGACCCCGATCTCCGTGCCGATGGGAACTTTACGCTGTTCGAGAACTTCCAGACGACCGCCGACCGGCTGGGCCGTGACGCCGACGGCGTGAAACAGTACCTCCAGTCAGAGCTGGGGACTGCTGCAAGCGTTGACGAATCCGGCCGCCTCCGGCTCACCGGTTCGTTCAAACAACAGCGGGTCCGCGAAGCGCTTGAAGAGTACGCCGCAGACTTCGTGCTCTGTCCCGCCTGTGACCTCCCGGACACAAACCTCGTAGAGGAGGACGGCGCGACTTACCGACAGTGTGAGGCGTGTGGGGAACGGACGAGCGTCGGCGCGTAAACCGGCCTCGAGGGCCTCAAAACGTCTTCAGTGTCTCCAGATCGTGTTCGGTCCGGGCGAACTCCGAGAGCCGGCGACTGTTGTGACAGCCGGGACAGTGGAACATCCGTCCCGGCTCAGGCAGGTCGTTCGGGGACTCCTGCCAGGACTTGCCACACTCTGCACACAGTAATCTGACGTACGTTTCAACCATGCCTTCTCCGTCAGATGGCAGGTGTGAAAAAGGTTGGCACACGGCGCCTAACTCAGGCCACAGAGAACAGCCGCTGACGAGAGGCCTGGTCGGCTCAGGCGGTGACGACGCCCTCGGCTTCGAGGAGCTCCTTGTACCGATTACGGATGGTGACCTCGGAGATGTTGGCGACCTCGCTCACCTCGGACTGAGTCACCTTCTCGTTGCACAGTAGCGCGGCGGCGTAGACGGCGGCCGCGGCGAGCCCAACCGGCGACTTCCCGGAGAGAAGTCCATCTTCCCGCGCAGCGACGATGAGTCGGCGCGCGCGGTTTTCGGCTTCGTCGGAGAGGTCGAGGTCGGAGGCGAACCGCGGGATGTAACTCTCGGGGTCGGCGGGGGCGACCTCGAGGCCGAGTTCCCGCACCACGTACCGGTAGGTGCGGGCGATTTCATCTTTCTCGACCCGAGAGACCTGCGTGATCTCATCGAGGCTCCGGGGCGTGCCGGCCTGTCGGGCCGCGGCGTAGAGGCTCGCCGTCGCGACGCCCTCGATAGAGCGGCCGGGCAGGAGGTTCTCGTTGAGCGCGCGCCGATAGATGACCGAAGCGGTCTCGCGGACGTTTTCCGGTAGGCCCAGCGCGGAGCTCATCCGGTCGATCTCGCCGAGCGCCTGTTTGAGGTTGCGTTCTTTGGAATCGCGGGTCCGGAACCGCTCGTTCCAGGTGCGGAGCCGCTGCATCTTCTGGCGCTGCCGGCTCGACAGCTGATTGCCATAGGCGTCTTTGTCCTGCCAGCCGATGTTGGTCGACAGACCCTTAT
>CAYZJQ010000022.1:0-24623 GCA_964478805.1 uncultured Halobacteriales archaeon
CGCCGTGCAGCAGGTCCTCGTGTTTGAGGTAGATCTCCGTGTCGTAGCGCTCGCTCAGCGTCTCGGCGTAGAAGACGGGCGTTGGCCGACCGCCGAAGTGCTCGAGGAGGTGATGGAAGCGGTCCATGAATGTCTCGTCTGCGACGGCGTCGTCGAACGCGGCTGCCAGCTCGTCGAGCGGCTCTTCGAGCGGCTCCGGAACGTGTCGTCCACCGTACTCGCCGAATTCACCGGGTGTCGCCATACGCTCGGGTGCGGCCGCCGCGATGAAAAGCTCCCGCACCCAGCAATCGACGGACAGACCGGGGCTGCAGGCGCGGCTGGCACAGACCCGCTGATGACGACGCTTGGGTGCCGCTCACTCGATCCCGTGGTGTTTCAGGTAGCCGTCGGTGATGAGACTCGCGTAGAACTCCTCGACGGCTGGGTCGTACGGTGGTGCGATGTCGATGAGTTCGTCGGCGACCGCGGCTTTCGTCGCCGCCAGTGAGTCGGTCTCAGCGTGAAGGTCGCGGATCTGCTCGTCAAAGCGGTGAAGCTCGCGCTCGGCGGTATCGAACGCCGCGGCGGGCTCGTGCGGGAGTTCGCCGAAGTGCGGAACGACGATCTGCTCGGGGTCGAGCTCGCGGAGGCGGGCGATGGCTGCATCGACGAGGTCGACATCGAAGTTCGGCAGCGTCGCGGGCGGCAGCCAGCTGTCGGCCCGCTCGAGGTAGACACCGAGACACTCGCCGGCGAACAGCAGCTCGCGCTCGGGGTTCCAGGCCGCGAGGTGGTCGGGCGAGTGGCCCGGTGCGTGGATAAGTTCGAGGCTATTCGCGCCGAGCTCGACCGTGGTGCCCGCCTCCGGGACGGTGATGACGTTCGCTTCGGGCACCGGTCCCTGTTCGCCCATTGCGGCGAAATGCTCGCCCATTGCGCGGCGGCTGCTCGCGACCAGACCGCTCGGGTCGATGAGATGCGAGGCCGTCAGTTCGTGGATGTACACGTCGAGGTCGGGCGCCTGCTCGACGAGCGCGCTCGCCGCGCCGGAGTGGTCGACGTGGATGTGTGAGCAGACGAGCGTCGACAGGTCGGCGGGGTCAACGCCGCAGTCGCGGAGGCCAGCGACAATGGTCTCAGCGCTCGCAGCGGTTCCGGCGTCAACGAGCGTCGGCGCCTCGTCGTCGAAGAGATACACCGCTGTGACGCCGGCGTCGAACATCTCGGTGTCGATGCCCCACACCCCGTCGGTCACCTGGAACGTCGGCATGGCCAGGGTTTCGACGGGTCGGCTCAAACTGGTTGCGGTCGCCCCCGCCCCTCCACGCGGACCTGTCGAGCGAGCGGCTTTTCCGCGGGCTGGCCCACAGACGGGTAATGGCAGACGGAGACGGGTCGCTCGACGACCTTCGCGAGCGTGCGCCCCGACCGATGCGGTTTCTGGCCGTCCGGTACGGCCGCGATCACATCCCCGAACTCGTGCTCGGCGGCCTGCTGACCGTCCTTGGGGCGGCGCTGTTCTCCGTCCCGGCGTTCGTGCTTGGGATCGCGCTCGACGCGCTGTTCGCCGACACCCGGCCGTTTGCGCTGCCGCTGGTCCCGGATGCGTGGCTGCCGGCGACGACGAGCGGGCAGTTCTGGCTCACCGTCGGCATCGTCACGGGGTCGTTTCTGTTGGCGTCGGTCGCAGGATACGTCCGTGGGTGGGCGCTGAACCGCGTCGCCCAAGACGTCCAACACGAGGTGCGGACGGACACATACGCGGCGATGCAGACCCAGCGGCTCGCCTTCTTCGACGACCACCAGACCGGCGAGGTGATGAGCGTGCTCAACAACGACGTCAACCAGCTGGAGTCGTTCCTCTCGGAGGACCTCCAGGCCGGCGTCCGTATCACCGTCACTGCGCTCGTCATCGGCGCGATCACGCTGTACCTCCACTGGCAGCTCGCGTTGGTCACGCTCACGATGGTCCCGCTGCTCGCGTTTGCCTCCTACCGATTCCAGCAGACAATCGAGCCGCAGTATAGCGACGTCCGGTCGTCGGTCGGCCGGCTCAACGCCCGTCTCGAGAACAACATCGGCGGGATCAGCGTGATCAAGGCGTTCGGGAAAGAGCCATACGAGCGCGAGCGTGTCGCCGACACCTCCGACGACTACCGGTCGGCCAACTGGGAGGCCATCCGCACGCGGATCAAGTTCTTCCCGACACTGGTGTTCATCACGGCGCTGGGCTACGGTGTCACGTTCGCGCTGGGTGGCTACGTCTACCTGTTCGGCGGGTTCGGCGTCTTCACGCTCCCGCTGACGGTCGGCACGCTCGTCCCCTTCCTGTTGTACAGCCGGCGGCTGATGTATCCGATGCGGCAGTTCGGCCAGGTGCTCAACAACTACCAGTACGCCTACGCGGCGACCGAGCGGATCGTCGGCCTGTTGCGCGACCCCGACCGGATCGACGCCCGCGACGAGGGAATCGACCTCGAGACCGTCGAGGGGGCCGTCGAGTACGACGACGTCAGCTTCGGATACACCGACGCCGATCCCGTGCTCGAGGACGTCTCGCTGTCCGTTGCACCCGGTGAGACGATCGGGTTGGTCGGGCGCACGGGCGCGGGCAAGACGACGCTGACGAAGCTGTTGATGCGGCTGTACGACCCCGACGCGGGGGCCGTCCGGCTCGACGGCCACGACGTTCGCGACGTCACGTTGCGCAGTCTGCGCCGGCATCTCGGGCTCGTCAGCCAGGAGCCGTTCCTCTTCGGCGGGACCGTCCGCGAGAACGTCGCCTACGGCCAGCGCGAGGTGACCGAGGCGGAGCTCGAAAATGCCCTGCGCCAGGCGGGCGCCTGGGAGTTCGTACAGGCGTTCGATGACGGCGTCGAGACGGTCGTCGGCGAGCGAGGGGTGAAGCTCTCAGGCGGACAGCGTCAGCGGCTCGCCATCGCGCGGGCGATCCTCGAAGATCCGGCGCTGCTGATCCTCGATGAGGCGACGAGCCACGTCGATAACGAGACGGAGGTGGTCGTCCAGCGGAACGTCTCGGAGCTCGTCCGCGACCGGACCACGTTCGTCATCGCCCACCGGCTCTCGACCGTGCGCAACGCCGACCGGATCGTCGTCCTTGAGGCCGGCCGCATCGCGGAGGTCGGCACCCACGAGGAGTTGCTCGAACGCGACGGCCTCTATGCCGACCTCTGGCGCGTTCAGGTGGGAGAGGTGTCGCAGCTCCCTGCCGATTTTGTCCGTGGGGAGACGACGGCTGACGACTGAGGGTACAGCGTCCACGCCCATTCCAGCGTCACTCGTCGGTGCTGCCCGGCCACCAGGGGGCCGTGCGACTGGCCGGTACTCGCTGATACGCAATCGTGAACCGGCCGTGAAGGCGATCACGATCGCCTCAGAGCCTCCTCAGACCTCGGGTTCAGCCGTTGTGAACTCGGACTCAACGGTTACCAGCGCGTCGGTGAGTACCCCGCCGAGCCGGGCCAGCCCGTTCAGGATGTGAAGCCCAATTACGGCCGCGAGTAGCCCGAGTGCACTGCCCACGAGTGCCTCACCGAACGTATCGATCACGTACGGGCCAATCGTGTATGCGACGCCAGAGGCGTCGTAAAACACCGGCATCAAGAGCAGTGCGCCCGTCACGCTCACGGCCGTGACGACTGCGGTGAACGCGAGCACGCCGAAGATGAACTTCAGGCCGACGAGCAGCAAACTCGTCCACGTCGTCGGGGCTGTCAGGATCCGCTTGGTCGTTGCCACCAGCCCGTCGACCGAATCGAGTTCCAGTTCGACAGGCGACGCGGCAGTAACCTCCATATCGAGTAGCCACGTGGCGAGTCGCGCCTCGAAACTCCCGATTCCAAGCGTGACTGCAAGAGTCACAACCACCAGTGGCACGCCGACGAGCGTCACCAGCATGCCGAGCCCCATCGATAGGCCCACAGTAACGACTGTGAAGTAGGCGATACCGAGTGGGAATGCCAACAGCAGATACGCTAAGTTGCGATACGTCTGTGCGCGGAACGGGACGCCGACGAAGCGCCGAAAGGCTCCGCCCACTGCACTCGCGGACTGTTCGTGGTCGCTCATGCTGTAGGCTTATCTTAGGCTCAGGGGTACGTATACCCGGCTGAGCGCTGTCGAGCCGACAACGCTCCCGAACGGTTATATATGAGTTGCAAACTGGCCGCAGTCCGGCTGTCTAGACGCGGGGTGGCGGTCGCACTGCGTGTCTCGACGGGCCCGGCGCGGACCCGCTACTACACCAGTAGTCGCGTGCGACAAGACTGATACCGCGGGCGACCACAGACGGCGGCACATGCCCTCCATGCGACGCCGTGCGGTCCTGAGCACCGCTGCCGGACTGGTCGGCGGGCTCGCCGGTTGTGCGACTCTCCGTGGCGACACTCCGCCTATCGAACGCGACTGGCACATCGGTCTGACCGACCCGACCTCGGTCGCGGTGACCGACGCGGGCCAACTGCTCGCCGGCTGGGGTCCCTTCCGCGATGAACCCATCGTCGCCGGCCTCGACCAGACGACCGGCGAGACGCAGTGGACCGTGACCGTCAGAAAAGGCGACCGGTCGCCGATTGCCGTCGCCGGTGACCGCGCGTACGCCTACTCGAAGGCGGAGACGATGGTCGCCGTCGACACGACGACCGGTGAACTCGTCTGGCAGCGCCCGCTCGCTCCCGTCGATAACGCCGACCCCGGCGTTGTTGAGTTCGCCCCCGTGCCACTGGGTGATCGGGTCGTCGTTCCCATCTCCGGCACCGAAGACGACGTTCCCGATCGGCTGGTCGGTGTCGACCCTGCCGATGGCGAGACGCTGTTCACCCACTCGTTCGACGCCTCGCTGTCCGGGGCACCTGGCGCGGGCGCCGATCGGCTGGTCGTCCCGCTGGTCGACGGCCGGGTGGCGTGTGTCGACCGGACGGGTGAGCGCCGGTGGACACGCGAGGTCGGCGGGGCGATGTCGGCCGTCGGCACCGGCGGTCAGATAGCGTATCTCGGCGCTGCGACCGAACGGCTGCTCGCGTTCGAGACTGCGACGGGCAAGCGCCGCTGGGCGCAGCCGCTCGCCAATACCGTGTTCGCGCGCCCGCTGGTGACGGACGAGTGGGTGTTCGTCGGTGACGCCGCCTACACGCTCCGAGCGTTCGACCGTGAGACGGGTGAGGAGATCTGGCGCGATGAGTTGGCCAACGCCGTCACCCACGGCCCCTTCGCGGTCGGGGACCGGCTGGTGACGCTTGTGGGCGGCGACCGACGAATCCGCGGCCCCAGTGGGACGGTCCCGTTCACGCCGACGACGCTGTACGTCCACGGGCGTGACGGCACCCGCCACCGGGCGGTCCGGTTCGACGGTCGCTCGTTCGACGGCGGCAGCGTTGCGTGGCTCGCCGCGGCTGGCGAGACGGCGTATCTGGGACAGACGTTCGGGCTGACGCGGCTCAGCCCGGAGGCGATCCACGATGCGTGACCGCGAACCGGCGTCCGGGGACGCTGCCGCCCGTGACGCCCGACTGACCCGCCGTGGCGCGTTGACGTCGCTCGCCGCTGTGGGGACGCTCGCCGTGGCCGGCTGTTCGTCGGCGGCCGATCTTCGCCTCGGCGTCAACCCGGTCTGGGAGCGGTCGTTCCCTACGGCATCGGGCGCGGCCGTGCCCGCGGCTACGAACTGGGGTGTCGTCGTCGGCGCACAGGACAAACATCTGTACGCGTTCGACCCCGACGGTGAGCGACTCTTCGACGTCGAGACGGGCGGGCCTATCGAAGCTCGACCGGTCGTCCCCGCGACCGGCGGCCCGGTTCACGTCCACAGCACCGACGGCGACGACTACACCGTGAGCCGGTCGCGCGAGGTGCTGTGGTCTGCCGAGGGACAATCACGCCGCGGGTGGCTCGGCCGCCACGGCGACCTGTGCGCCAGTGCCGACCCCGTCTCTACTCAACTCGTCGGTTACGACGCCCGCACGGGTGAGCGCCGCTTCACACGGCCGACTGACCGGTACCCGTCCCCCGTCCTTGCTGACGGCGCGTGCCTCTATCACGCGCCGACCAACGGCGATCGGACGCGGCTCACTGCGCTTGAGACGGCCTCGGGCGAGCAGTTGTGGGCTACGCCGCCCCGCGACACCTGGACGCCAGTCGTCGCGGCCGGCGATCGGGTGCTCACCCGCCGACGGGGGATGGTGCGATCGCGGGCCGTCGCTGACGGTCGCGTACGGTGGCGTGCCGACGTCCCCGGTGAGTCGCCGCTGACCGCCATGCAGCCGCTGTGGGTCGGCGAGGGGGTCTATCTCGGCGTCCGTCGTCGCGACCAGCCCGACCGGCTGCTCGTGCTCGATCGTGCGGACGGGACGCGTCGGTGGCGCCGCACCGTCGGCACGGAACTCGAAGGGGTTGCGCCTACCGCCGACGGCGTTGTCGTTGCGAGTTCGGTCAATGACCCCGACGGCGGCATTCTGATCCGATTGGACAGCTTCACCCACGACGGCACCCGCCGGTGGCAGACGACCACCGACCTCCAGATCGGCGGGACGATCCAGACGGTCGGTCGCGTCGGTGCTGCCGTCGTCGCCGCCAGCGACACCGCCGTCGCCGCGTTCGACCCCGACGACGGGTCGCAACGGTGGCACTTCAACTCGGAGTCGTATCGCCTGGGGGTGGCTGTGGGCGACGAGCGGCTCTACGTCTCCTACCGGAGTACCGGCGGGGTGGCTCGCCTTCCCGTCGACTAGCTCGGGCCGTGGCGGTCCGGCGCCGCCCAGCCGGCGGCTGTCGGTGCTGTCGCTGGCCGATCTACTGGTAATCGGACAGTGCGGCCGAGCACGGCTTTCCGCCGATACCGAGCTGCCCTCGAACCGAGGCCGGCTCGCTGTTCACGGCTCGCCAACACTCACTCCCCCATTATCGGGGTCGCACTCACGCATCCGGACACGACCATGACCGAGCCAGCAATCGAAGTCACGGACCTGACCAAGGAGTTCGGCGGGGTGACCGCCGTTGACGGATTGGACCTCACCGTCGAGTCGGGTGAAGTGTTCGGCTTTCTGGGGCCGAACGGTGCCGGCAAGTCGACGACGATCAACGTCCTGTTGGACCTGGTTCGGCCCACGACCGGGCGTGCGTCGATGTTGGGGCTTGATGTCCGGGCGGACCGCGAGCAACTCCACCATCGTATCGGTGTTGTTCCGGAGAACTACGGGCTCTACGACCGGCTGAGCGGCCGCCGACACGTCGAACTCGCTATCGATTGTAAGAACGCGACGGACGACCCGGACGCGCTGCTCGACCGGGTCGGCCTGTCACCGTCGGCAGCGCGTCGCCCGGCCGGGGAGTACTCGACGGGGATGGCCCAGCGGCTCGCGCTCGCCGTGGCGCTGGTCGGCGAGCCGGACCTGTTGATCCTTGACGAACCGACCGGCGGACTCGACCCGAACGGCGCTCGTGAGCTCCGAGAGCTGATTCTGGCCGAGAACGACCGTGGCACGACTGTGTTCTTCTCGAGTCACATTCTCGAACAGGTGGAGGCAGTCGCCGACCGCGTCGGCATCTTGGACGGGGGACAACTGGTCGCCGTCGACACGATCGAGCAACTCCGTCGTCAACTGGATGGTGGAGCCCGGGTGACGCTGGAGGTCACGCAAAAGCCACAGCGGGGGCTGACCGACCTCCCGAACGTCCGCAACGTCGAGGTTCGCAACGGCGCTGTCGAAGGGACGTGTCTCGAACCGACGGCCAAACTCGAGTTCATCGATGCGGTTCGCGAGACGACCACCGTCACTGACGTTCGCATTGAGGCGTCCTCGCTCGAGGAACTGTTCGCCAGCTACACAGGCGGTGAGACCGCTGGCGACCCCGAGCCTGTTGCAACGGAGGCCAAACCATGAGTGTCGCCACGATCGCTCGCAAGGACGTCGCTGATGCTGGCCGGTCGAAGGCACTGTGGGCCGTCACCCTGCTGGTCGTGTGCGTGACGGCCGGTATTACTGGGCTCATCAGCGTCAGTACCGACGAGCCCGCACTTCAGGTGTTCACTCTCTCGTTCCAACTCGGCATCGCGACGCTCCCGATCGTCGCACTCGTACTCGCAAAGGGAGCGATCACCGGCGAACGCGACTCCGGGTCGCTCCGGGTGTTGTTGAGCCTGCCGCCCTCCCGCCGAGACATCGTGCTCGGCAAACTCGTCGGTCGAACGGTGTTGATGCTCATCGCCACGCTTGTCGGCGGCCTCGCAACCGCGTTGGTCGTCTTCGCGACGCTCGGCAGTGGTCTCGTGTTGGTGGTGCCGTTCGTCGGCCTGCTCGGGTTGATGGGCGTCTCCTTCGTCGGCCTCGGCGTCGGTATTTCGGCGGCGAGTGCAAGCGACGGTCGCGCCACTGCCGTTGCCGTCGGGGCGTACATGCTGCTGGTCGTGCTGTGGAACCTGCTCTACTCGGGAATTCAGATGGGCGCGGCGAGACTAGGCCTAATCGGGACTGGTGCTCAGCCGGCCTGGCTTGAGTTGCTCGGCCTACTCCCGCCGAACCGCGCTGCAGTCGCCGGGTTCGAGGCGATCGCCGGTGGACGGCTGCTCACGATGACCCCGTTCGCGTCTGCCTGGCTGCCCGTGGTCGTGCTGGTCGGCTGGCTAGTTCTTCCAGTCACTGTCGGGTATCTCCGCTTCCGAGACGCCGATCTCGGGTGATCACCGAGTGAGCGAACCAGCCAGCGACTGGTCGCCACGCGGTCGCACGTCTCTGGAGTCGTCAGTGGGCGACGGTTTCAGCACGCCGTCGGTCTGGTGCGGCGCGGCTGTGCAGGCGGCTGTCGGAGCCTTCCGGTGCGGTCAGCCCTCTCGTTGCGTCTCGCGGCGCGTGTCGAGTGCGAACAACACCACGATCGCCGCCACTCCACAGACCAGTGCCGGGAGTACGGTCCCCGCCCGATACAGCACCACCGAGGCGACGCTGTCGGCTGCGGTCACGGCCGACCCTACGCTTATCAGCGCGGCGAGCGAGGCTTCGACGCCACCGACCCCGCCGGGCGCGGGGAGGACGGCTGCCAGGACCGCCACCGGGAGAATCATCATGAGAAACACCACAGGAACGGCTGCTCCGACGGCGGCGAGCGCGACCCAGAGTGCAACCACGGTGAGCGCGTGGGCACCCATCACCGACACTGCTGGCAGTGCGAGGACGCGCGGTCGCGCTCGGAACCGACGGAACGCGGTTGCCAACTCGGACCACCCTTGGTCGAGCGTCGCCCGATCCGGCGGTGTGACCCCGGGCACGAACCGGGCGATCCGGCCGAGAACGACGCCCGTGGTCACCGCTCGCTCCCGGAGTCGGCCCCTTCCACGCCGCACCGCGACAATCGCTATCGTCGTGAGAACCACCACGAGCCCGACGACCATACCGGCGCGCACGAGCACATCCGACACGCCACCGACGCCGCCGGTCGTCGTGACGAGTGCGATCACTCCGACGGCGCCAGCGACGAGGACGGCGAGGTTGGTGAGCACCCCGAAGACGAGACTCGTCGCGACCCCGTCCTCGTACCTGGCACTGGTTGCCCGGGCCACCACAAGCCCATTTAGGGGTGCTCCGCCGGCCCGGCCACCGGGGACCACCATGCTCACCAGCGTGGTAACGGGGTACGCTGCGAGCGTCCGCCAGGCGGATACTGTCGGCACGAGTGCGCGGAGCAGCAACCAGAGCGCGAGTCCGCGCAACAGTAGAACGGCCAGGCCGGCACCAGCCACGATTGCGACCGACCTGCGGTCGGCGACCGGCAGGCCATCGAGTGGTAGCCAGGCCCCTCCTGCAGTGAGGCCCACGATGAAGACCACCGCACCGAGCGCGCCGGCCAAGACTCGCCGTGCTGTCCATCGCCACCGTCGCTCGGCCGCTGACGGTTTATTATCGGTGTCCGTGGACCCTTCGCCACGGCGGGCGTCCATGCGTACCTGTCACACATGCGTAAATAAAACGATGGCGCCGGCCACACGGCTGGTTGTCCTCAACTTGAGCGCGGCTTCCCCGCTCGCTGCCGGCCAATGACGAACGCGCCGGTCGATCGCGTGCTCGCCCGCCTCTCGACTGCTGAGAAACTCCAGCTGGTCCAGGGGGGAGCCGATCCGACGGGGACGGCGACGGGGTACCTCTCGGGCGTCGAGCATCTTGGGATCCCGCCGCTGCGGTTCGTCGATGGGCCGCTCGGGATCGCCGACGGCACCACGACCGGGTTTCCGGCAACGATCGCACTCGGGGCAGCCTGGGACCCGTCGCTCGCCCGCGAGGTTGGGGCCGCACTCGGCCGTGAGTGTCGTGCGACGGGCCACGACGTCCTGTTGGCACCTGGGCTGAACATCATCCGTGTCCCGACCGGCGGGCGGAACTTCGAGTACCTCAGCGAGGATCCCCACCTGACGGCTCGCGTCGGGGCGGCGTACGTCGAGGGTGTCGAATCTGCGGGTGTCGCTGCGACGGCGAAACACTTCGTGGCGAACAATCAAGAGCGCGACCGGGACATCATCGACGTCGTCGTTGATAACCGAACGCTTCGAGAGGTGTATCTTGCGCCATTCCGTGCAGCCGTCTCGGCCGGCGTCTCAGCGGTGATGACCGCGTACAACCGGGTGAACGGCACGTACATGTCCGAACACCGACAACTGCTCAACGGCGTCCTCCGTCAAGAGTGGGGGTTCGACGGTGTCACGCTCTCGGACTGGTGGGGCACCCACGGAACGGTCGGGCCGGCCACCGGCGGTCTCGACGTCGAGATGCCGGGCGTCTCGCCGGTCGCTCGTCGGGCGCCGACCAACCCAGCACTTCGGGCCGTTGCGACGGTTGACCTTTCCGGTCGGCTCGGCCTGGATGTCCCACTTCACTGGCGGATCATCGACCGGCTGGTGGCCGACGACGGACAGCCGGACCCATATCCTCCCGCCCATTTCGATGATCTGGAGCAAGCGATCACGACCGGCCAGGTCACGGAGGCGACTCTTGACGCGAAGGTCCGGCGGGTGCTTCGCCTGTACGCACAGGTTGGCCGGATCGACGGGCCCGATCGGTCACGCCCCGCCGTTGATGCCAACGCCCACCATGCCCTTACCCGTCGCGTCGCGATCCGGGGGACGGTGCTGCTCGCCAACGACGGTGTGTTGCCGTTTGACGGGTCTGAGACGCTCGCCGTGATTGGGCCCGGTGCCGACACGGCGAAGATCGGCGGGGGTGGAAGTTCGGCAGTCATGCCCCGGCGGCGTGTGAGCCCTGCCGTCGGCCTCGCAGAACGAGCTGCTGGGACGCGCGTCGAACGCGGTCTGACCCGAATTCGCGAGCCCTCGCCACTGGCCCCGCTTCTTGAACGGATTCGCTCGAGCGGCCGACCGTCCGCACTCTCGGCCGCCCGTAACGCTGCTCGGTCGGCTGACGCTGCCGTCGTGGTGGTTGAAGACGCCGCGACGGAAAGCCGCGACCGACCGACGATGACGCTCCCTGGCGCCCAGAACCGCCTGGTCCGGACCGTCGCTGCGGCCAACCCGCGTACCGTCGTGGTCTGTCGGACGAGCGGGCCGGTCCGGATGCCGTGGCTCGACGCAGTCAGCGCGGTCGTCCAGACGTGGTATCCGGGACAGGCCGACGGGGAGGCACTCGCGGCCGTTCTGTACGGACAGGACCCTGGCGGGCGTCTCCCCGTCACGTTCGGCCGGGACGTCGATGACTACCCCACCGCCCCACCGCGCCGCTATCCGGGCGTCGACGGCCGCGTTCACTACGACGAAGGGGTGTTCGTCGGTTACCGCGGGTTCGACCGGGCCGATGTCGATCCGGCGTTCCCGTTCGGCCACGGCCTCTCGTACGGGTCGTTCACATATGGTGGCCTGACCGTCACCGCCGACGGGACCGAGCTATCGGCGACAGTGCCGGTGACCAACACCGCGGCCACCACCGCCAGAGAGGTCGTGCAACTCTACGTGTCGCCACCGGCAGCGACGGTCCCGCGACCGGCATCCGAACTTGTCGGCTTCACATCCCTCCAACTCGCGGGCGGTGAACGCCGCCGGGTCTCGCTGACGGTCCCGTATCGCCACCTCGCACGCTACGATACCGATACCGGGTGGGTCATCGACGCCGGCAGTTACGACGTTATGATCGGGCGGTCGAGCCGTGACCGACGGGCTCGCGCCTCGGTCTCGCTGGCGCCGGAGCCCGACTGACGTCGTCGCGCCACTGACCGCGTGGTCGGGAGTGCTGACTGTTTTGGACACGACAGCACTACGTCTGGCTTGAGGTGGTCAGCTTGCGACCGTGTTGCGACCATGCCTGGTTCCGGTCGGTTCACATCGCCCAGCGGTCGGGTTCTCGGTGGGCGCATCACGCTCGTCGCCATCGGAGGCGTCCTCATGGTTGACTGGTCGTTCGGTACCGGTGGTGGTCTCGCACCAGCGGGGCTCGGGGTCGGGGCTGCTCTGATCGCAGTCGGCTGACCGCTGAGCGCCTGGCTGCTCCGGTTCTGACGGGTTGCGCGTAGACATCTAGATGGCTAGACCTGTGGGTTCGTGGGCCGTCCAGACTGGCAGCCCCACCTTACAGCCCAATAGGGTGTCTCGACCACGGTACAGACGATGCCCGAAACAGTGTCCCCACGCCACCCGAACCACCGGCCAGATGTCGGTGACAGCCCGACCGACCAACACAGCCCCGAGGAAGTACTCGCCCTGCTGGGCGACGACCTCGCGCGGGCAGTGTTGCGCCACGTGGCAGAGGAGCCGCTTCCAGCGCGCGTCCTGGCTGACCGGCTCGATGTCGCCCGGTCGACGGTGTACAGCCGGCTCGACCGACTCGAGGCTGCTGGCCTCGTCGAGGGCTCGATGCACTACCATCCGGATGGCCACCACCGCCGCCGGTTTGATACACGACTTGATGAGTTCCGCGTCTCGCTCGCTGACGGTGAGGTAACCGTCGATCTCGTCCCGGCGTGACAAGCGCTTTGACTGGCCTGTGGTAACTCTGCCATCGGTGCTCGACGCCGGGCTCGCCTTTGGCGTTCGCGTTGCAGCCCCGGCTATCGCCGGACTCTGGGGGGTCGTCACAGGAGTGCTCGCCTACCGTCACCGCGCTGACCCCGAGAGTACGGTCTACACCGATCTAGCTACACCGTTCGGTGCGGTCGCGCTGCTGTTCGGTAGTTGTGGCCTGCTGTATGCCAGCCTTCGATTAGTTGAGTCGCTCGGCCGATCCCTTCCTAATCCGGTTCAGGGTCTAGCGATGGGAATCATTCTGACTGTCATCGCAGTTCCATGGACTGTGTTCGCCCTTCGGTACGTTGGTCGAGGCCAACTGGTCACTCGCCGACGAGTAGCGATTAGTAGTTCTCTGCTCTTCGGGAGTCTGCTAGCTCAAATCAGTAGGTATCTCGACCTCTTCGACATTCCACCGCAACAACAGCAATCGATTCAGGTCGCAACGTCGGTGATCTTACTGGCAGTTATTGCCGTTATTTTCGCAGCGTGTTGGCTGGTCATCGCCTCGACAAGCCGGCATGACCGGCTCTCCTGGGTGAACGGCGTCTTAGCGGTCTTTCCGGCTCTTATCCCTATATTAATCGCTCAGGTGACGCGACCCTCGACACCGTGGTTCAACGACGTGGTGACGGCGGGAGGGTTCGTGACTGTTGCCGGGACGCTGTGGGTGAGTGCCATTCACTACGACGTCCTGTCCGATCGTCCCGGAACGAAAACGCTCGGTGAGCGGGCGGCCGTCGCCGAGATGGACGAAGCAGTGTTCGTTGTTGATAAAGCGGGCCGACTCGCCGGGGCGAACCCGGCCGCGACATCGGCGTTCGGCTCCACAGACGACTCGGCACAGCTCCACGATGTCATCGGGCTTGATATCGAGGAGTTGGCCGATCGCAAAACCGTCGAGTGTCGAACCACGCGCGGCCTACGCCAGTTTGACCCACGCGTTACCGAACTTCAGAACGGACACGGCGAACGACTCGGCTACACCCTTGCGCTGTTCGACGTGACCAACCGGGAGATCCGCCGGCAGCGGCTCCAGGTTCTCAATCGTATCCTTCGCCACAACCTCCGGAACCGACTTGACGTGATCAGGGCCCATGCCGAGGAGGTGTCGAACGACCCGATTCTCGAGAATGCTGACCGGCTTGACCATCTAAGCACTGAGGCGCGACGTATCGAGACGCTGATGGAACGAGCGGGTGCGAGCGAGACGACGACACATCTTCCAACCGTCGTCGAGGCGGTCGTCACCGACACCACCGAGTCGTTTCCCGATGCTGAGGCGACCATCGCCGTTCCTGATGTGACACTGCAACTCGACCGTGGGCTCTGTCGGTACGCGTTGGAGCAACTCGTTGAGAACGCCCTCGAACACAACAACGCGCAGCGTCCGCACGTCGAGGTCAGCGGGAAGAAGACTGTGACCGGAATCCAACTCGTCGTTGCGGACAACGGTCCAGGAATCCCGGCAGCCGAGCGGGATGTCATCACCGCTGCGTCGGAACATGACCTCGCACACGGGAGTAGTCTGGGACTGTGGGGGGCAAACTGGGCGGTCCAGACGCTCGGCGGCGACCTTGATTTCGATTCGAGCGACGACGGCGGCACGGCAGTCCTGATCGAACTGCCCAGAAGCTCATAAATCGTTTCGGCGCGCCGTGGCATCTACTCCAGTGAGCGTGCGGCGAGCAGGCAAGAGTCGCCGGGCAGAGAGCGTGTAACCGTCACACCGGGGTGGAGGGCCGATACGGCAAAAGGCGGGGGTGGGGGAGCGGTGTGACGGTGGCGCGGTGGTACGGCGACCGGTGCGACCACCGCATCTCCTGGTACGGTGGATACCAGCTTCGATGTGGACTCCGATTACACAGAGGTGGCTTGCGTGGGGGGACTCTCAGTATACAGACCGCCGCAAGTTGCGCCGACTCTGCTCGCTCGGACCCGCGTTCTAAGGGGCAGCAGTGTCTTACCATGCGGTGTATATGCCCACCACGTGCCCGCCGTTCGGTGTCACCCCCCGCGAACGAGGTGTTCTCGCGTCCATAACGCGACGGGTGGGTCGTCGATGACCGACTCGAACGCAGCTGATGACGCCCGTGTCTGTGTTCCCCTCCCTGCGTACGCTGACCCCGCGCTCGCCTTCGCGGTTGCTCCAGACGGAGAGGTCCGGATCAGAGCGGCCAACGACGCCTTCCACGCGCTCGCTCCGGGCACGGAGGAGACGACGCACTCACCGACAGACGCGCCGCTCGCAGCTACGCTTGACGCGTGGCTGACCGACACCGACGGGCAGGCGGTAGCCAGCGCGCTCGCGGCGGACGACCCACTGCCTGAGACGATCCGGTTCGAGGCGGAGTCGGGGTCGCGACTCCCGCGTCGGCTTGGCCCGACCAGGACCGACACCGGCCATCTCCTGTTCGTCAACCTTCCGGACCGGCTTACCAAGGCGCCGCCGGTCGCACCGGAGGCGCTCGCACAGGCGGTGAGCCACGACCTGCGGAACCCGCTCGATGTCGCCAAGGCCCACCTCCGGGCGAGCATGGATATCCACCCGGACGACGACCACCTCGAGACCGTGCTTGCCTCTCATAATCGGATGGAGCAGATCATCGACGACGTGTTGACACTGGCGCGTGGCGAGCGCGCGCTTGAGCAGACCGCCGGTGTCGACCTGACTGATGTGCTGTCCGACGCGTGGGAGTCGGTCGCGACGGCCGGAGCGACACTCACCGTTACCACCAGCTTGCCGACGACGACCGCTGATCGCCGGCGGACGGAGCGGTTGTTCGAGAACCTGCTGCGCAACAGCGTCGAACACGGCACAGCCGGGGACGGCGGCACGGCCGACGCTGGCGAACTCACCGTCGAGGCTGGTCACCTCGATGAGGATCACGGCTTCTATCTCGCAGACGACGGTGTCGGAATCCCACCGGACGAACGGACGGCTGTCTTCGAGGCCGGCTACTCCGGCACGGATCATGGGACGGGACTCGGGCTGGCGATCGTCGACCGGATCGCCAGGGCCCACGACTGGACAGTCTCGCTTACCGAAAGCGATGCCGGCGGGGCGCGCGTTGAGATTCGCTTCGGCGAGGTGGAGAGGGCGACGG
Source organism: uncultured Halobacteriales archaeon (assembly GCA_964478805.1). GTDB lineage: Archaea > Halobacteriota > Halobacteria > Halobacteriales > Haloarculaceae > Halosegnis. The sequence goes on from CAYZJQ010000022.1 coordinate 16,102, forward strand.
AATGACACATCCTGACACGCCGTCTGGTGGCCCGTGGTTCGACGCGTGCCCGTTCGGCGTCCTTGCGGTTACCGACGGCACGGTCACGGCAGCGAATGACGCTGCGACACGACTGCTCGACACTACCGATCCCGTTGGAGATGCCATTGAAGCTGTGTTCCCAGCCGCGGTTGACCGCCGGGTCGCGGACGTCTTCGACGACGGCGACCCGACAGCCTCGCAGGCGTTCGAGGAGTTCTATCCGACGCTTGACCAGTGGCTTGCAGTGACAATCGAGCCAGTGTCGACAGGAGCGGCCGTCTACATCCAAGCTGTCACCGACCGGGTGGCGGCCGAACGCCAGGTCGACGAAATGACCGGCCGGCTCGACCGTGTCGCGACGATTTCGGAACTGCTCTCGACGGTACTGTCGCAGCTGGTCGACGCCTCGACACGCGCGGAGATCGCCGAGACGATCTGTGACCGACTCGGCGACGTTGAGCGGTATGCGTTCGCATGGTTCGGTGAGCGCGATCCCGCTACCGATGAGCTTGCGATCCGAGCTGTCACTGGCGAGCCAGGTGAGACGTTCAGCCGGATTCGCGAGCACGTCGAGACTGGGCCTGAGCGCCACGCGATGGATACGGGAACGATTGAGATCGTTGAGTCGCTCGCAGAAGACGAACGGGTCCCGACCCCGGTTCGTCGAGCCGCCTTCGCTGACGGCATCCAGTCGTCGCTCGCTGTCCCGCTGGTCTACGGCGAGACGGCTTACGGTGTCGTCGGTGTCTACGCTACCCAGCGTGACGCCTTCTCCCCCCGAGCGCGAGCGAGCTTTGAGACGTTAGGAACCGTCGCCGGCTTCGCCGTCGATGCGATCCGCAATCGTGAGGTGCTCTCGGCGGACGCCGTCACGGCGTTTACATTCGAGCTAACCGGCGCGGACGCACCCCTCGCGGCCGTGACGGCTGCGATCGACGCGACGCTCACTGTCGATGGGACCGTACCGCCTGACCGGGATCAGCTCACCTGTTATCTCAACGTTGAGGGAGCGGCGCCGACGGCGACAGCCGACGCGCTTCGAGCGAAGTCGGGCGTTGATACTATTCGGGTACTCACCGATCACGGGACTGCAGGTCGACTCGAGGTCGAACTGGGGGCCCAAACTCCACTTCACACCGTCGTCGCGCTCGGGGCGACCATTGGCGATGCGCGGTTCGAGGAGGGGCGGGGCCGAATCACTGCCGAACTGCCGTCTAGCAGCGAACACGATGTCCGTCGACTCGCAGAAACGCTCCAGCGACAGTTCGCCGTCGATGCGGTGTCGACCGTCCGACACGAGCGATCGCCAACGACGGCCGAGCAGTTGCGAACGGAACTCGACGACCGGTTGACGGCCCGCCAGACCGATGCTCTCCGGACCGCGTATCTGGCCGGCTATTTCGAGTCGCCCCGCGACAGCACCGCAGAGGAGGTCGGCGCTGCACTCGGCATCACCGGCTCGACGCTGCTTCATCACCTCCGGGCGGGCCAGCGGAAGCTCCTGGATGCGTATTTGGATGTCGATCCGGGTGCCGATCCGACTGCCGGCGTCGACACTACTCGTGCGGGGTCTGGCGCTGGACGAGGCGAAGGCGACAGCGGCTGATCGGTGTCTGTGGTGCTATCGGTCCTCGCGTTCGATTTCGTCGAACGCATCGAGAATTCCTGCCTCACTCACAAGTAACCGTCTGACCCGCTCTTCGAGCTGTTCGACCCGCTGTTCGACAGCCGCGAACTCGGCGCGGTCGGCCCGCTCGTCCGGCGGCACCTCGGCTTCCAAGACGGCTCGTTTCGACTCCGCACTAAAGTACTCCCCCAGCGTCTGGTACGCAAGCACTCGACGCTGGTGGTCGATAGCGGCCCGGAGGTCCGTCCGGTCGACCGGCTTACAGAGGTAATCGTCGAACGGCATCTCGAGCACTTCAAACCCTGGATCGACCGCTGTCACCATGATGACCCGGCCCTCAAAGCCGCGGTCGTCGAGCTCTTGGAGCACCTCATCCCCCGACATCGACGGCATATGCCGGTCGAGCAGAAGGACGTCGACGGTGTGGTTCTCGACATGCTCAAGCGCCGCCGGCCCGCCGTACACGGTCGACGTCTCACAGACCCCCTTGAGTCGGAGCGCGTAGGCATCCGCGACCTCCTTCTCGTCGTCGACGACGAGTGCGCGTACGTCGGCCTCGCCGATCTCAGTGGCAACCACATCGATGTTTGACAGCCGGAGATTGTAACTCCCCGGGTTGCCCGGCGGTGCTCCGACCCGACCCGGCTGGTGCCTGGCGGGTCTGTACTGTTGGATGGCGCCTCTGGTGGTCGTCTGTACTGTCAGCGCCGACATGGATGGGGAACGCGTCGATACAACGGGATATGATGCGCCGACTAGACTCGACCCATCCGCTCGTTCCTGCCGTCTCAGAGCGCTTTGCCACAAACCCCATTCCGCTCCGGACCACACCGCCCAGCTCACACATAGAGAGATAACACCGATGAGCCCGCTCCACACTGCCCTCCAGTCCCTCCGCCGTGCGGTCACGGATCGATTGCCGCGAGTGCGTGCCCTCAGGGTCGGGTCCGACGGTGCTCTGCCGGTCTCGACTGCGCTGCGTGCCGGCACCGACCGCCTCGTGTTCGGTTTGGCCGTCGGTGCGATTACGCTCGGCGGCTACGCGCAGGGCGCGATTCAGGTCGCGGTCACGCTTCCTGCCGTGCTCGGGGCGGCGAGCGTCGTCGTGCTCCAGGCCGCCGTCGCCTGCGTGACTCTCTCGGTTATGTTCGGGGTGTCAGGTCTCGCGCTGTTGGCTAAGCTCCGACCCGCGGAGACGGCGTCGCTTCCAGAGCGCGGACCGACGGTCACCGCCGTGGTTCCAGTTTACGGTGACGCTGCGGTCCTTCACCGGAGCGTGGAGTCACTGCTCGCCAGTCGGTACCGCGATCTCCAGGTCGTCATCGTCGCCGAACCGGACGACGACGAGTCGATCGCCCGCGCTCGCACCCTCGCTGCGGACACCGACCGCGTCGAGGTGGTGGTCAACACGACTGCGCCGGGAAGCAAAGCCGGCGCGGTCAACCACGCTGCGGCGGTGACCGACAGTGAATACTTTGCTGTTTTCGACGCCGACGAGCGCGTCGCCCCCAAGTTCGTCTCGAGTGCGGTCGCACGCCTTGACGACGGGCTCGATGTCGTTCAGGGACGGACCGTTCCCGCCCCCGACGGGCTCGTCGAGACCGTCGCCTACTACGAGTCGGTCGTGTTAGGTGATCTGAGCCGGCGGCTCACGAGTCTCCTGACCGATTTTACGATGGCTGCGAGCCGAACCGTTGTGATGCGGCGAGCCGCCTTCGAGACGGTCGGCGGCTACGACCCCGAAATGCTCACCGAGGACTACGACTTCGCGTTCGCCTGTTACACGGCCGGCCTCGCGGTCGGCGAACAGTTCGCACATGCCTCGGCCATCGAGGCCGCCCACACCCTGACTGACTGGTGGGGCCAGCGCAAGCGCTGGATGACCGGCTACGCGCAGGTCCTCCACCGGCTGCTAGGGCGGTGCCGGTCGCCATCAGGGTATCGAAGTCTCGTCGCCCCCGCCATCTGTGCCGGGTCAGTGTTCGGCAACCTGTTCATGTTGTCGCTAGTTCCGAAGGCTGCAGTTCTGCTACTCGAAGGGACGCCACGGTGGCTGTGTCTCCCGGTCGCAACGCTGGCAGTGACGGCACTGGTCGTCCGACTCCACGACGTTACGAGGGGACGGCTCGACGATCTCGGAGTCGGCTATCTGTTGTTGCCAGCCATTCTCCCGATGTATAGTCTGGCCGGTATCAAGGCGGTTGTCGAGTACCTGTTAACGTGGGACGGCGAGTGGTACAGCGTCGCCAAAGGGTAACGTGCCCTCACGCTCACTCGGGCGACTCCATGGATTGCCCGGGCAGCCTCACCGTGATGGTCGTGCCATCCTCGACGTCGAACGACAGCCGGCCGTTGAGCAGTTCCGTCCCCCACTGGATTCGCCAGAGCCCGAGCCCACGGCTGTGCTGTAGCATCGACTCCGTTCCGGCCTCGAGTGCCTCCAACTCACTCGCTGGGATTCCCGGCCCGTCGTCGTCGATGCTGATTGTCGCGCCGTTGGCGTCGGTCCGGGCGACCACGACCTCGACGGTATTCTCGGCGTACTCGACGGCGTTGGCCAGCGCACTCCGGAGCACCACCTGTAACGCCTCCTCGTCGGTCTGGACCGTCAGCTCCGCTGGAAGGGTGGTTTGGACCGTGACCGAACTCTCCTCGTTCCCTTCGGTAACGTCGTCGACGACGTTCCGGACTGTCTCAACGAGGTCGATGTGCCGTGGTCGGGCGTCCCGACGGAGCAGCCGGTCTGCGTCCCGGATCCGGGCGCCGAGCGTGGCCAGCCGATCCGCGTTCTCGACGATCCGCGCTGCGTGTTCGCCGTCCGTCCGGTCGCGGAGCGTCTCGGCGTGACTCCGGATGACGTCGACCCGGTTGCGGAGGTTATGACGAAGCACGCGGTTGAACACTGCCAGCTGCTGTTCGCGACGCTTGCGCTCGGTCACGTCTCGCTGGATTGAGAGCACGCGTGGTTCGCCGCCGACCTCGCCGGGAGTTAACGTCGCCTCAAGCCACAGTCGCTCGCCGTCGGCACGCTCGGCCCGCCACTCGACGGTCGTTGGCGTTGCCCGCTGGCCGGCCTCGCGAATCAGTTGCTTGCCCGCCTCCGCGGTGAATCCCTCCTCGGTCGCACTGAGCCCGCCGATGCCCAACTCGCGGAGTCGCTCGACGCTGTCGTACCCCAGTAGCTCGAGATACGGCTCGTTGGCTCGGAGGATCTCCGCGGTTTCGGGGTGGTGGACGGTGATCGCGTCGTTCACACCGTTGAAGATCTGCTCGAACTCGCGTTCGCGGCGTTTCGCCTCCGTGATGTCGCGGTCGATCGCGACAAAGCGACGCTGACCGTCGATCTCGGCGATCCCGCCGTGCACTTCGACCCACCGTGTCTTGCCGTCGGCGGTCTCGAGCGCCCACTCGGTCTGGTCGAGTTCGCCACTTTCGCCGACATTCTGGATGAACGCCCGGCCGCGCTCGGTCGTATACCCCATATCGTCGCGACTGAACTCGCTGATCTCCATGTCCAGTACCGTCTCACGGTCGTAGCCGACCATCTCACAGAACGTCTCGTTGACGGCGAGCATCTCTGCGGTGTCGGGGTCATGGATGGTGATCGCGTCGTTGACGCCGTCGAAGATCTGTTCGTACTCGCGTTCACGCCGGCGGCGCTCGGTCACGTCGCGAATCATCGAGAGCACGCGTCGGTTACCACCCACCTCGGCGACGGTGAGGCTCGACTCGACCGTCCGTCGCTCATCATCGGCTGTCCTGATTCGCCACTCGACAGTCTGGTCCTCGGCGGTCGCGGCTACCTCGCGGATCAGTGCCCTGGCTCGGTCAGCAGTGTACCCTTCCTCGGTGGCGCTGAGCCCGTCGATTCCCTTCTCGAGGATGCGGTCGCGGTCGTGCCCGAACAGTTCTACGTAGCTGTCGTTCACGTCGAGGATCTCGCCGGTCTCGGGGTCGTGCACCGCGATGGCGTCGTTGACGCCGTCGAAGATCTGTTCGTACTCGCGTTCACGCCGGCGGCGCTCGGTCACGTCGCGGTCGATCGAGACGAACCGCACCTCGCCGCCGATCTCGGCGGTGGTCCCCTTGACCTGGAGCCACCGGCGCTCCCCCTCGCTTGTCTTGACGACCCATTCCATCTCTTTGGGCTCGTCGCTGTCGATGACCGAGCGGACGAACTTCCGGGCTCGCTCGAGTGTGTAGCCCTCCTCGGTCAGGCTGTACCCCTCGATCCCGAGCTCTTTGATCTGTTCGCGGGAGTACCCCAACAGCTCGCAAAAGCCGTCGTTGACCCGGAGGTGTTCGGCCGTCTCCGGGTCGTGAATCGTGATCGGATCCTCGATGGCGTTGAAGATCTGCTCGAACTCGCGTTCGCGGCGCTTGCGTGCGGTAACGTCCCGCGAGATGGCGAGGAACCGCGCGTCGCCACCGACGGTCGCCTGCGTCGGGTTCACCTCGACCCACACGCGCTCACCGGTGCTGGTCTGGATGACCTGCTCGTATGGGGCGATCTCTTCGCCGGCCGTCACGCGGTCAATGATTTCCGGGACCCGCTCGGGTGCGATGTCCGCGTCCGGATGGTCGACAAGCAAACCCTTTGCTCCGCGGTTGAGTAGCGTCTCCCGGTCGTACCCGGTCAACTCACACATGGTGGCGTTGACATCGACCATCTCACCAGTGTCTGGGTCGTGGACGGCGACAGCATCGTTGACGCCGTTGAAAATCTGTTCGTACTCGCGTTCGCGGCGCTTGCGCTCGGTGATGTCTCGACCAGTCACCACCACTCGTGGCTCGCCGTGCAACGTCGCGGTGGTCAACGTGAGATCCAGCCAGCGGATCTCCCCCTCGGCCGTTTCCAGCGGCCACTGCGTGTTGACCGGCCGCTCACTCTCGACCGCCTCTTCATGCAACTGGGCGATGCGGTCGGCATCGTATCCCGGCTGGTCAGCGGTCACCTCGCGGCTATCCATCCCGACGAGTGTCTCGCGGTCGTAGCCCACAAGCTCACACAGCGTCCGGTTTGCGTCCAAGATCTGTGGGTCACCCGGAGCGTGCAGCGAGACGGCTGCGGCGACGGTATCGAACACTGTCCGGTAATTCCGCTTGAGATCCCGCCGCTCGGTGAGGTCACGCACCACCGAGAGGTGCCGCCGTCGGCCGTCGATCGTCGCTCGAGTCGGCGTCACTTCGAGGCGCCGTTGCTCACCATCGGCCGTCCTCACCGCCCACTCGAACGGCTCGACACGACCGGTCGCTCGTAGGGCGGTGACGACCGCGTCCGCCCGCGGTCGAGTCGTCCCGTCGCCACCGGCATCGAGCCCCTCGGTCCCGAGTTCGAGTACGGTCTCGCGGTTGTAGCCGACTAACTCACAAAACGCTGGAGTGGCGTCGACTAGCCGGCCCGTCTCCGCGTCGTGAATAATGATCGCGTCGTGCTCTGGCGGGTCTCCGTGTTTCTCGGGTCGTACCGATGCCGGGTGTGTCGCGTCGTCGCCATTGACCAACTCGCTGACCCGGTCGGCAACGAGGTCCGGCGCGTCGGTGACCGCCTCGCGCGGGAGAAACGCCTCGACGTCCATCTCGACACCTCGTTCGAGCGCCGTCGTCGAGAACTCCTCGACGAGTAACACTGCCGGTGGCCCTCGTTCGAGTGCCGGTGTGACACAGTGGTAGACGTCTTCGGCAAGCAAGACACAATCGGCGTTCTGGAGTCGCGTTTCGATGCGGCTCGTCGATGTCGGGTCCCGGAGCGTCCGGACCTCGACCTCCGGCGCGGAGAGCCCGTCGGCCGCCTCCAGAGCGGGGCCCAACTGATCACCCCCATCCGCTCCGAGGACGAGCAGGCGCGCAGGTGCGCTGGCGTGCCGGGACATACCTGTATCATGACAGCCGTACGGAAAACACTCAGGCCTGTCGGCGCCCCGTTATGTCTGGGCTCCAGAGGGTGTTCCGGCGGACCAGCGCTGCTGTGTGTTGTGTGGCTGTGTCGGTACGGTGGTCGGAGGGGGTGATATCCTCCTACGAGCGCAGTCGTGGGCTTCTCCCCTACGCTCTAACACGAGCCGTCCTCACTCGGCGATGACCTCAACGTCGAACTTCGAGTGCCAGCGGTACCGCCGCCCACCCCAAACGAATGTGTCGCGGATGAACGCGTACGCACCGAGCGGCACAGCCGCTACAAGCGCAGGCCCCGTCAACACCAGCGACTTCCGACGCACGCCAACGGCTGCACAGAGAGCGATGGTCAAACCAGTCAGTACCACCGCGAGCAGCGGCACAGCGGCACAACCCACAATGGTTGAGAGTAACAGTCCTCCGGACAGTTTCGTCGCCCTTGGGTCGTGAGTTGCGACGATCCGGTTGAAGCGGATGTGGCGTTCGAGCGTCTGCCGAACGCTCCCGCCGATCGGGACCTCACGCGTCCGCTTGACCGCCGTGATGTCGGTGTGTTCGCCAAGCAGCCCATCGTCGCTAATCGTTCGGCGAAGGTCGGCCAGAAACGCCGATTCGTCGAGATCTGTGCGTTCGAAGACGACGCTTCCGCCCCACGCGTGGTCGCCCAGATACGTTCCGAGCGTCCCTCCGAGCGCGTACACCGGCTCTAACAGGACCGCAAGCGGGTCTTGCCCAACGAACTCCGGGAGTTCCGTTGTGGGCCCGTACGTCTCGTAGTCGCTGTTGAGCCGGGCGAGCCACCCTGGCGGATGGTGAAAGTCGTCGTCGGTCCAGATGAGTCGGGTGTGCCGTGCAGCCTCCATGCCGGCTGCAATCGCGTTCGCCTTCCCGGAACACCCGACCGGGTTACCAGCCGCCACTATCCGGACGTTCTCCCGTTGTGGTTCCTGGCTGGCGACTGGGTCGGTTTCGTCGTCGT
>CAYZJQ010000023.1:0-9431 GCA_964478805.1 uncultured Halobacteriales archaeon
GAACTGTTCGCGACGGTCAGATCATCAAGCAGCTGTGCATTCGCTCGGTTCGCTTTCACCGTCTGATCGTTCCCGACAGGTGCTTCGAACGGCGCGAGCAGGTTTGGGACGAGCCCAAACGTCACCACCAACGCCAGGACGAACAACGAGATTCCGAAGGCGAAATCCAAGTTGGTCTGCCCGCGAGTCATATGAACATGAATACCAGCAGTGCGAACGTCGGTAGGATGACGGCGAACTTCATCCCGGCGAGAATCGACACGTCACGGATGTAGCCGGCGATAAACCCGGAGATGACCGCCTGGAGGGTGACGGCATGGAAGAACAGCATCGTCAGCAGCTGGGTATCAACCCCGCCGCCGAAACTCCCGGCGCCACTACCGCCGCCACCGGAGGCCTGCTGTGCAAGGCCGGCCATCACGTCGAGGAACTTAATCTTGAGGATGGCCATCACCCCGAGCAGCGTCAGATAGGTCATGATGATGATGACGACCTGCATCCGGGTGCGTGATTTCCGGTCGCGCTCGATGTCGTCTTGATTCTCTGAGGCCTGGGCCGCCGTCGAAAGCACCTGCGTGATCTCCGAAGAGGCCTCTTGGGCCTTAGCAATGAGCTTGATCGTCCGGGCGAGCCGAGGGATATGGTATTTGTTGTTGAACTCCCGGAGCGCAGATTTGAGGCTCGTCCCATAGTTCACCTTCGCATGCATCGTCTCGAACTCGTCGGCGAGCTTGCCAGAGGAGGTGTCCGCGACGATCTTGAACGATTCAAGCAGCGTCATGCCGGTATCGTTCGCCGACGAGAGCTTCCGGAGGTTGTCCGAGAGGTCCTTAGTAATGCCTTTGCGCGAGCGGACGTTCCACTCGTAGAAGACGGTCAGCGGCACGCCGATGAGATACAACGGGAGATAGATCCAGACGAAGCTGCCACGGATGGGGCTGGCTTTCATCGCATCGAGACTCGTCGGCGCCACGCCTGAGAGGGCGAGAAACCCGAGCAGAACGAGCGTAGCCGGCACCGTCAACGCAAGCACCGCAAGCGGGTGGTCACGGAAGAACAGATGCGGTTTGCGGAGCACTTCCATCGTCTCGTGGGTCCCTTCACGGGATTTGATCTGGTCGAACACACCCCACGTGCCCGTATACTGCTCGACGAGCCCCAGATCGAAGATTTCGCCCGACTCAACGTCCGCCTCTTCGGAGCCCTCAGCGTGGAGATAGCCGTCGCCCACCTCGTCTTGGACGACGGTCGAGACGAGGACCAGAAAGCCCGCACCGATAAGCGGAATCAGGCCGTAGACAGTCCCGTACAACAGAAACGTCTGCGCCTCACCGAGCATCGACATGATAACAAGGATGATAATAAGCAGCAGCGGGAACAGCGACAGCGTCATGAACATCTCGCCGAACAGCTCCAGCGTCTCTAGAACCATCTCCTCCTCCTGTTTGGAGGTGCGCATCTGCTTTTCCTTCTGGTCCTCTAAGAACGCCTCCATGTCGCCGCCGGAGTTGACGATCGAAAGCATGTCGGTGAGAAACTGGCTCAGCTCGTCAGAGGGGGTCTGGAGCGCCTGGTTGCGAATCGCCGTCCGATAGTCGGTGTCGAAGTAATCCGTCTCAAGAACGATCGACTGGAACTCCTTGGCTACCTCGCCGTACGTGTCGTCGGCCTTGGCCATCGCCTGGAGGATCTCAAGTTGGTTCAGCCCCCCCACGGACAGCGCGTACATGAACGAGACGGAGTCGGATAGAAGCACGTTGATTTCCCGCTTGCGTGCGTCCGCGCGGAAATAGGGGACGGCTGCCATCGAGCCGAAGCCGATACCGAAGCCGATCGAGCCGAAAACGAGCCCGGTGATGATAATAAACAGCGGGAGTTTGACCGCGTTGACAACGGGGAGCAGCGGGTCGGGCATCGGCAGCCCCAGCAGGATCGGGGCGTCTTGAATGAACAATTCGACAACGAGCCAGCCAACCCCCGTGCCGAGCAGCCAGAGAACGACCCCCGCGAGCGTGCCGATCGCAAGCGACCGCGAGAGGTAGATTTCGACCGTCGCGGGCATCCGTGCTTCGGCAAGCTTCGTCTCCATTGTCGAAACGAAGTCGGACTCAGGGTCGAAGACCCGTTTGTACAGCGGATAAAAGGCATCGGACAGCGAATCCGCGTTGCCAATCTGGCCGGTGCCGCCGCCCGTCTCAAGGCTCACAACAGATCACTCTCCGGCTCGCCGCCGTCCGCGCCGACCACGTTCGTGAACTGGTCGAAGTTGCTCGCCGACCCCGTCGTATCGTCGACGAGAGCACTCGCCACGCCGTCGCTGTTCTCGCCGCGATACTCTTCGAGAATGGCCTCGCTCTCGGAGAGCACGTCGCGCGTCTCAGCGAGCATCTCCTCGCTGGGGGTTGGGCGTGGCACCATCTCCTCTTTTTCTGGGTCGATATCGATCTGGACAGACTCCATCTCGCGGAGATCCTCAAGCGAGCGCTCGAGTTCCCCGTTTGCGACGAGCGTGAGGATGGTCTCCTCGTCGTTCATGAACGCCTGCAGCGTCGCCGCGACCTGTGTGTAGGTGTTCAGGTTGTGTTCGATGAGGTACGCTAAGACGAGCTTTCGGATCGCCAGTTCCCGCTCGAGTCGGTCGGGCCCCCAGCCGCGGTCGAACGTGATCTGCTCGACCGTGTTCGACTGGCCCATTTTGAGGTACTCGTCCGTTTCAGCCTGCCACTGGTAGATATCTTGGACGTTGATTTCGTCGTTTTCTGGATCGTAGTGGTTAATTTCGGTCAACGACTTGTTGCGGCGCACCTTCCGCCCCTGAACCCGCGTTTGCGTCTGGATAGAGACGAGATCAAGTGCGGTGAACATCGTTTTCGAGACGCTGATCGGATCGGTGGTGAACCGTTTAATCACCTCGCCGACCGAGTCGGCGTGGAACGTGGTCAAGGTGGTGTGTCCCGTCGACATCACCTGGAACAGCGTACGTCCCTCTTCACCACGAATCTCGCCCATCACGATGTATTCGGGCCGCTGGCGCAGCGCTGCCTCAAGGAGGTCGAACTCGTCGACGTCGCCCTTATCATCGTCGGAGAAGGACGGTCGGGTGACCGACGCGATCCAATTGCGCTGGGGCAACTCTACTTCACGAGTGTCCTCAATGGAGACGATCTTTGCCTTCGAGGGAATGAACAGCGAGACGGCGTTTAGCGACGTGGTCTTCCCGGATGCGGTCCCGCCCGCGAAAATGAGGCTTTTGTTATTCTCGATGCAGAGCCACAGAAACGCCATCTCCTCCAGTGAGAAGGTGTTCCAGTTGATGAGGTCAATGGGGGTGAACGGGACATCTTTGAACTGCCGGATCGTGTAGTTGGTGCCGTGGTCCGAGACTTCCTTGCCGAGCGTCAACTGGGCACGCGATCCATCAGGCAGCGTCGCGTCGACCTGTGGGGAGCGTTTTGAGATACCTTTCCCCGACCGCTGTGCCATCTTGACCACGAACTCGTCGAGTTCCTCGGTACCATGGTAGACGTTCGTGATGACCTGCTCATAGTCGGAGTGGTAGACGAAGACGGGACTGTTGTAGCCATCACAGGAGATGTCCTCAACGTTGATGTCGTGTTTGATACCGTCGATCCGTTCGAACCCGATGAAGTTCCGCTTCAACAGATACAGTAGTTTATCGATCTGGTACTCGGAGAGCGTCTCCGCGTCTTCCTCAACCAGCGCGGGTTCTGGGCGGGCCGAGAGCCCCGCCAAGTCGCTGTGAGTGTCGAGGTCAGCGTCTACCGCCTCCTCGGCCATTCCGAGTTGGCGTTTTAGCTCGTCCATCCAGCCGGTAGAGCGTTCACCCGTTGTGGGCGCAGCCCCGTCCTCAAGCAGGTCGTATCGGTCGAGCAGATTATGGGTTTCTCGTTCGATAACGCCGGCACGGGCATCGTCGCTTCCCTCAACGACGACGTCGTCGGAGGAGTATTTAATTGCGGTCTTCAGCTTGCCGGAGAGAAACGTCCGTAGATCCTCTTCGATAGGGGTGAGGTGCGACTCGATGAGATAGTATTTTTTCTCGTTCTCCTTTTCAGAGTGAAAGATGATCACGAACGCGTACGGTTCGTTCACCCAGTAGCGGTCCACCTCACGGAAGTGGCTCTTTTTCTCCTGTGGTACGGCCTTTTCGAGGTCATACCGGTTCACGACCGTCGTGCGGCCATGGAGATCGGAAAAGAAGGCGTCTTCGTCGAGGGCTTCCGCGACGCGGATGGTTCGGTGGTCCCGGATATCAGCAAGTAGGTCGCCCGTGGTGCTACCTTCGGCGAGTCGGTCCTCGATAGCGCCGTCGAACGGCGTGTGAGCGGATTGTTCGAAGGATTCACCCTGTGGGGGAGTGCCGGCGTCGTCATAGAAGAACTCCTGTTTGTAGTCGTCCCACGTGTACTCGCCGACGGCCGCGCCGTCCGCCTGGGGGGAAGGGGCCGGGTCGTCCGCATCGCCAAGGTCAACCTGGCCACCAGGGTTGGCCTCTGCGGACTCGGCGTCGTCGATAGCCATAAAATATCATAGGAGCGTACCCTACAAAAAGGATTGTCCCATAACAGTAGTCATAACGCAGCCGAATGGGAGGCACCTGTAAGCGGTGACCGCGGACGCAATCGGCTAGTCCTGTGCGTCCACACTCGGAAGCCGCCGCCGAGTTGTTTCACGCCATAGAAGCGTCATTGGCCGCCCAACAGACGACCACGCGGTGGCTCACTCGTGGGCCGTTGATGCGAGAAACCGTTCCATCCGGTTCATCGCCGTCCGGAGGTCATCCAGTGAGGAGGCGTACGACATCCGGAGGTGTCCCTCGCCGCCGACGCCGAACGCATCACCCGGGACGACGGCGACCCGTTCGCTTTCAAGCAGCGCCTCGGCGAACGCACCGGCGTCCTCCCACGGCGACTCGGGGAAGACATAGAACGCGCCGGTCGCTTCGAAACAGTCGATGCCCATTTCCGCGAGTCGCGAGAGGACGAACCGGCGCCGGCGATCGTACTGGGTGTGCATCTCGGCGACGTCCGGCTCGCAGTTGTCCAGCGCCTCGATAGCGGCGTGTTGGGCAGTAGTCGGGGCCGACAGCATCGTATACTGGTGGATCCGGTTCATTGACTCGATGGTTCCGGACGGCCCGAGTGCGTATCCCAGCCGCAGACCGGTCATTGCGTAGGCCTTTGAGAAGCCATTAAATACGACGGTCCGTTCGCGCATTCCTGGGAGGGTGGCGATCGAGGTGTGCTCACCCTCGTAGGTGAGGGCAGCGTAGATCTCGTCGGCGAGCACACCGAGCTCGTGGTCACGGCAGAAGGCGGCGACCTCGCGGAGTTGGGCATCGGTCATCGTCGCGCCGGTCGGGTTGTTCGGATAACAGTAGATAAGCAGGTCGGCCCGCTCGGCGCCTGCGGCCTCAAGCGCCTCGCGGGTGAGCGCGAACGCGTCGGCGGCCCGCGTTTCGACGGGCAGCGGCTCGCCGCCGGCGAAGACGACCCCCGGCTCGTAGGAGACGTACGACGGCTGGGCGATAGCGACGGTATCGCCCGGGTCGACCAGAGCACGGAACGCGGCGTCGATGGCCTCGCTCGCGCCGGCGGTAACCAAGATCTCGCTCTCGGGGTCGTACTCGAGGTCGTACCGCTGGACGTGTGCGGCGATACGCTCGCGCAACTCGAGCATACCGCGGTTGGCCGTGTAGGAGGTCTGGCCGCGCTGGAGCGACTCGATGGCAGCTTCCCGCGCCCGGTATGGGGTCGCGAAGTCCGGCTCGCCGACGCCCAGCGAGACGACATCGTCCATCTCGGCAGCGAGTTCGAAAAACCGCCGGATCCCCGACTCGGGGACCGCGGCGACACGGTCGGAGGGAGCCAGCGGCGCCGGCTCGTGGTCGGGCTCTCGGCTCACGGCGAGTAGGCGAGGCGATCGTCCTCATCGCCGTCCTCGAAGCGATGGCCAGCGGTCTTGTACGTCTCCATCACGTAGTGGGTCACCGTCTGAGTGATTTCGGGGAGGGGGGCAACCTTCTCCGAGACGAACCGCGAGACCTCGCCCATCGACTCGGCCTCGATCTCCAAGGCGAAGTCGTAATCGCCGGACATCAGCCGGAGTGACTCCACTTCCGGAAAACCCGCCAAGCGCTCGGCGATGTCCGAGTAGGAGGTCTCACGGTCGAGCGCGACGTTCAGCTCCACGTGGGCACGAACCGGTTCCGGGTCGAGGTTCGTCGGGTCGACGACGGCCCGGTAGCCGGCGATAGTTCCCTCCGCCTCGAGCGCCGTGATCGCCTTCTCGACGGCTGCCGCGTCCGTCCCGAGCATCCGGGCCAAATCCTCACTCGAGTGCCGGGCGTTCTCCCGCAGCAGATCCAGGAGCTCTGTGCGCTCGTCCATACTCCGATGCGGGTCAGCGACGGGTTAACCCTTGCGTCGGCGACAGGCGTTTCGGCCGCGTGTCAGCGTGGCCCGTACCCAGATGTATAACGATTCCGCACACCAGCCCGTGTGGTTAAGGAACATGGTATGATACATTATCTCACGATATTCTTATTACACCACAGTATGTTGGGCGGTATATGCACCAGCACGCGTTGGAGACCGCCGCGTCGCTCTACGAGAGTGGCACGTACACACTGTCGATGGCCGCCCAGCAGGCCGGCGTCGATGAATCCCGGCTGCTGGACACCCTTGCCCGCCGTGGCGTTGAGGTGCCGGACCTTTCGCCACAGGACCTCCGCGCGGCCGACCGCGCCGCCGCCGACTGAGGCCTGCTCACTGCTGGCTCGCCGCTTCTTCAAGCCCGCTCGCGCCGGCCGCACCCATCTGAAGTCGACGACCGTTTAGCGCCGCCGCCCTGTCGGTCGGTATGAACTACCTCCCCTACGCGCTGCTCGCGTTGGTTGCGTACACCTTCGTCGCACCGCTGACGAAGCTCGCAACCCGTGAGCTCCCGAGCTCGACCGTCGCACTCGTCACGAACGCGATCCTCGCCGTCGTCGCGCTCGGAGTCGTCCTCGCCACGCGAGGCGACCTCGCGAGCGCACTTGTCCACCCCGACGCGAAGTACATGTACGCCGCCGGGGCGTTCCTCGCGGTCGGGATCCTCGCGTACTACCGGGCGCTGTCACTCGGCCCCGTCTCCGTGGTGGTCCCCGTCTTCGGCACCTTTCTAGTCACCTCGGCCGCCGCCGGGGTGGTGGTGCTCGACGAGCCGCTCACCGCCCGGAAGGTGCTCGGGGTCGCGCTTGCCGTCGTCGCGGTCTACCTCGTCGCCGTCGAGTGAGACCGAGCCGACCGCTTTTGTCTCGTCGGGCACTACACAGGGCATGGTCCAGGCAGAATCAGAATCCGAACTGTCGCGTGGCGACGCCGCACCCGCGTTCCAACTTGATGGCACCGACGGAGCGACGTATTCGCTCGATTCCTTCGCCGACAACGACGCGCTGTTACTCGTCTTTACCTGCAACCACTGTCCATACGCGAAGGCGAAGTTCGAGACGCTCAATCACATCGCGGCCGATTACGACGACTGCGCGGTCGTCGGCATCAACCCGAACGACGCCGACGAGTACCCTGACGACTCCTACGAACGGATGTGTGAACTCGTCGACGACGGGACGATCGCTTACGATGCGTACCTCCGCGACGACACCGCAGCGGTTGCCCGCGCCTACGGGGCCGTCTGTACCCCCGATCCGTTCCTGTTCGCGAGACACGGCAACGAGTGGCACCTCAAGTATCACGGCCGACTCGACGACGCCATGAACCCCGACGACGAACCCTCCGGCGAGCCCGGCTTCGAGGTTCGGAAGGCGATCGACGCGGTGCTAGCCGGCGAGCGGGTCACGCTCGACGATGAGCCGTCGCGCGGCTGTTCGATCAAGTGGCCTGATGCCTGAATTCGGAGCGGGGCTACTCGTGGGCGTGGTCGACTGGGTGTGTCGATTCGAACAGGATCGACGCCACCAGCGGCGCGGCCGCAAGCAGGGCTGAAAAGAGCGCGACACCGACGATGAGGGGACTGTCAAGAGTGCTCCCGACCACCGCTAACCCGAGGGCGAGCGCGGTGACGCCGAGGAGTGGTCCGAGTGCTGCCATTACCGCTCACTCTTCGTGCATGGATATAAGCCCAACGTGACGCGCAGTGACGTGTGAGACGGTTACATGTCACGTGAACGCCGCCACAGCGGTAGTCGCGCAGCCGTCGAATGAACGTGCGGAACCCGTCGTTACCCGCCGTGGTACGCGCCCATCCGGTGAGGTCCCGTCCATCACGCGTTCCCGCAACGGACGTTTTACCCCCTCGACTGTGACACGTAGCGAGCGGAGGTCCACTCCTTCGGTGGTGGGTGGAAGCGACAGCGGCCCCCGACAGTCAACGCGCTACGGCCCGTCTGGATGATCTCCCGCTTCGATAAGCTCTCGATAGGCGTCTGTGAGACTCACGTCCTGTTTCAGTGTAGTCTTTCACCCGCCCATTCAACATGTGCGAGACGTCACTGTTCGCTCGCATCGTTTCTGTGCAAAAGACATCCGGACGCAAACTGCAGTTCAGCATCATCATGCAGCGAACTGCCATGTTCGCGGTGCGGCTGTGCTCCGCGCAGGATGAGCGCCTGCTCCGCGAGCTGTTGGACGCCTCTGCCAGCCTGTGGAACAAACTCACCTCCGAACGTCGCCAGCAGTTCTTCAACGGCGACTCGGTGTGGGAGACAGCCGACTACCGCAACCAATACGTCGGCGTTCTCGGCTCCGCCACCGCCCAACAAGTCATCCGCAAGAACAGCGAGACATGGCGGTCGTTCTTGGCTGCCCGAGAGGACGGCGAGGACGCCGCTCCACCGGGCTACTGAGACAACGAGAACGACGGGAGGGAGTCGCAGACGTACACCCGCAACGATCAGCACACACTCGAAACCGGCGAACGGAGCCGCCTCGAAATCCCGGGGAGACAAAGAGTTGAAACACGAGTACAGGCTTGGCTCCCGTGACAGACTGCGTCTCGAAGTCGCTGGCGACCCGAACCGTGACCGCGAGCAGGGCCGACTTGAATTGTACTACGACGAGGTGGCCGACACATTCAAAACCATTCAATCCGTCGCCATGTCCGCGTCGCGACGGGATTGAGCACGAGCCGACGAATCGACTGTCGTGGGTGTTGGCGTGAACACTCTCGTCGCCTGTACCACCACAACCGGCCAGCAGTACTGCTACGAGGACCGGAACCCGTTCGCCCGGTTCCGCGAGACGACCGAAGAGATCGGCCGCTGGCAATCCAAGCTCCGGGAGGGTGCAGTAGCCGGCGGGATCGCCGCCTCTACCGTACGCGGACGCGACGGCGCGACCACGCCCAGGCCGCGCTGGTGCGCGACCTCATGGAACGACTGTACAACGAGGGTGTTGCCACCGTGTACG
>CAYZJQ010000023.1:9531-20070 GCA_964478805.1 uncultured Halobacteriales archaeon
CTGGTGCGCGACCTCATGGAACGACTGTACAACGAGGGTGTTGCCACCGTGTACGTGGGCGACCTCACGGCCGTGGTAGCTACGCATTGGTCGGCCGGGGTAAACGAGAAACCCCACTAGTTCTGGGCGTATCGCTCGTTCATCGACCGGCTTGCGACAACCGCCGAGGAATACGGCATCACGGCCGAAGTCGAGTCAGAAGCATCCACGACGGCTGAGTGTCCTGTCTGTGGCGAGCGCGAGGAGAGCGACCGGAACGATGACGTGCTCCGGTGTTCGTGTGGCTAGGAAAGTCACGTCGCCCTCGGTGCCTCACGCCCGTTCCTCAAACGGCAGACTGGCGAAAACGTTGGGTCGATGGCACGGCCCGTGCGCCTCACGTGGGACGACCACAGCTGGTCGGAGATACCATCTTCCTGCAAGGAGGGAATCCCGCCGTTCACGGCTGGTCGGAGATACCATACTCTCCCGAGAGGACACGTCTCAACGAGAAGCACACAGACCGGAGGACCCGCAAGGAGAACCTTGTCGCCGTGGGAGCGGCGCAGCCACCATTTCCAGCAGGGAAAGCCCACAGCTTCAGCTGTGGGTGGGTGTCAAGCCCCGACGGTAAACGTCAGGCTAGACGAGTCGTGGGGGAGCTGTGCCTGCGGTATCTCGTTCACCACTGCAGGAGACTCGCGTCCGCAACGACCTGTACGAGCGGCTGCTCGCGGCGCTGAACGACCATGCCGACCGCGTCTCGTTTTCCGTCGGCTGCAACTGGTAGCGACAGCGGTCACGTTACGTCGTGTAGTGGCCGGAACGTATTTGCTTCCGCTGGCATTCCGCCACACCATGGAAATCTGGGTCGAAGAGATCGAAGGGTGGGACCAGCGTCCCTTCGCCGGCGGGTACGCGGCCCTTCATGACCTCGCCGACCAGTCGTTTTCCGGCGCGGTCTCGAGCGGTGCGGTGTGGCTGTTGTTCGTCAACGGCCGTGTCGTCTCCGTCGGCCAGTACCGCCAGGGGCCCGGCGGCGCCTCGTTCGACGACGCCGAGATCACGGCGTTCGAGGCGGGTGAGGGAACAGTGTATGATGCACCCCACCCGTCGGTGCCACTGCTCGTCGCGATGCAGCTCGCCGACGGCGAGACCCGGGGTCGCTACTACACCGAGCAGACGCCGATCGCCGAGGTCGACGAGACGCTCACCGCCGGGAGCTTTACCGGCTATCTCGAGCTGTCGGAGAACGTCCTCTCGGGGGACTACTACACCGTCTACCAGGCGGGCCGGTCGATGGACCTGGGCTTCGTCGGCAACGCTCGCCGGCTCGAGACCGACGAGCCGGCCCGGGAGACGGCCCGCGACGAGGTGGGGATCTACGAGGTGGTCGCCGTCGACCTCGAGGTGACAGCCATTCCCGAGGGGGATGACGCGTCGGCCGCGGCGGCCAGCACGCCAACTACCGGCGACGACGCGAACGACGACCCCACCGCGGACAATGACGCCTCGGCGACGGCTGACCGGGAGCCACCCACGGAACCGGAGACGGAGCGGTCGACCCCGGAATGGGCCTCAGGAGATCTTACCGCCAGACCGGGCCACGAGGCGGAGGAAGGCGACGGCGTCGGCAACCCGCCGGCAGACGGGCCCACGACGGACGGGTCGGAGCCACGCGCAGCATCGGTAGATGACGAGACAGAGCCGGGCGCGGAGGCGACATCTGACCACCCCCCCGACGCCGACGCGGCTGCCGAGTCAGCGACGACGCGGGTCGACGGCACGGGATCGACGACCGAGGCCGGCCACGAGGAACCGACGGGCGCGGTCACCAGCGCGACCGTTGAGGATGACCGTCCGGCCGACGAGGGCGTCGCCGGTCAGGATGCAGTGGACGACCGGGCAGAGACCACTATCTCAAACACCCCGGCGCCACCCTCGGATCAGAGCGCAGTCGAGGGCAGCGCCGCAGCGACAGGCTCGCCGACGGAGCAGCTTGCCTCGCGGTCGGTTCCCTCGCTTGACCCCGCACGCAGCAGCGACAGGAGCGGGATGGCACCCGATAGGCGCCGGCGGGACCGCCCCGGAGAAGGTGAGACGGCAGCCAGCGAGGCGGCCGAGACGCCGACCACTGTCTCGGGCGCCGCAGACGAGACGACAGCCGGGAAGATGCCCGACGGCCACGCAGAGCCGGCGGCGACGGAGACGGCACGCAAGACCGCAGAAACCGCCCGCGAGGAGGCGGAAGCACGGGTCGCGGAGCTGGAGTCGACGCTCAAGCGTGTCAAGCGCGAGCGTGACGACCTTCGGACCGAACGCGACGACCTCCAAGCGGAGGTCGACCGACTGCGCGAGCGGGTGGCCGAACTAGAGGCGCGAACCGGAGAGACCAGTGACGGTCCGTCGCTGTCGACGGCCGAGGCGCTCGCGGGGACGAACCTCTTTGTCCGATACGGGTCGAAGGGAAAGACGACGGTCGAGGACGTCCATGATGGCGCTGGCACGCTGGAGGAGCTCGACGCGAACCTCAAAATCACATCACACACACAGTTCGAGACGGCGGGCGCGACCGTCGACAGCGAGCCGTTCGACGAGTGGCTTGCAGCGCGCCAGGAGTACCGCTTCGCAGAGTGGCTCATCGCGCGGTTCGTCTTCGAGGTGCAAGACACTGGCTCGGCCGACCGACTCCCCGACATCTACGACGCGCTGCCGGCGATCGACCGTATCGAGTTCGACGGAAGCGTGACGGGCCACGACGGCGAGGGTGAACGCGAGGTCGGCTTCGATGTGGTGTGTCGCGACCGGATGGGTGACCCACTGGTCGTTGCGGACTTAGACGCCTCGCGTGACCCCGTTGGCGAGGCGGCAATGGCGACGCTCGTCCAAGATGCGCTTGGGGTATGCCGGAACAACAAGAGCCTCGCGGCGGCATTCTCGGTGACGGCGGCGTTCTTCGAGTCGACGGCGCTGGAGACGGCCGCCGACGCGACGGGGTCAAGCCTGCTCAGTCGTGACTCACGGCTGAGTTACGTTAAGGAGTCGCGGAAACGCGGCTTTCACCTCGCGCTGGTCGAGTCACGCGACGGCGACTTCCACCTGACCGTCCCAGATCTTTAGGACTCGATTTCGGGGACGTCGTCGATCTTCATGCCGTCGAGCTTGTCGACGATCTCGTCAATCTTGCCGTCGAGGTCGTCAACGAACTCCACGGTAGTCTCCGTCGTAATCGCACCCTGGCTGGACGGTTCAATGAGGTTCTCCTCCTCGAGGACGCGCAGCGAGTAGCGTACTTTGTGATGGGGATAGCCGGTCTCGTTGGACATCTTTACAATACCGATCGGTTCGTTCTCGATGACCATCCGCAGAACCTGGAGATGGCGTTCGAGCATGTCGACTTCCTTCTCGAGCCTGTCTATCATGGCATTTGTTAACTTGTGTTAGCTGGTTTTAAGCGTTGCCCTGTGTGGCCGTCAGAGCCTCTGATAGAAAGCCTTCGGCAGGGGGGATTAAATCCCTTGTGACCCGTTGGCGTGTCACCGCGTCAGCGGTGGTATCGAAACCGGTTTACTCGGCGCCTCGCAGGTTCGAGCGTAATGACCGTCACTATCGTCGGCGCACAGCTCGGCGACGAGGGGAAGGGCGGCATCGTCGATGTCTACGGCGACGGCGCCGACGTCGTCGTCCGCTACCAGGGCGGCGACAACGCCGGCCACACCGTTGTCCACGAGGGCGAGGAGTACAAGCTCTCATTGGTGCCGTCGGGGGCCGTCCGCGGCAAGGTCGGTGTCCTTGGCAGCGGCTGTGTCGTCAATCCCGAGACCCTCTTTACCGAACTCGACGCCTTGCGCGAGCGCGGCCTCGACCCCGATGTCCGGGTTGCCGAGCGCGCACACGTCATCATGCCGTACCACCGCGTGCTCGACGGCATCGAAGAACAGGCTAAAAGCGAATCGGGCGATGAAATCGGCACCACCGGCCGCGGCATCGGACCCACCTACGAGGACAAAGCCGCCCGTCGCGGGATCCGCGTCGGCGACCTGTGTGACCCGGCGACGCTGCGCGACCGCATCGACCACGTCGTCCCCCAAAAGCGTGCGCTCGTCACCGACGTGTTCGGCGTCTCCATCGAGGACCTCGACCGACCGGAGTCGCTCGATGCCGACGCCATGTACGAGCACGCCCGCGAGTACGGCGCCCGGCTCACCGCCGATGGAATGGTGATTGACGCCAGCACGTTCCTCGCTGATGCCCACGCCGCTGGCGAGGGGATCATGTTCGAGGGGGCACAGGGCACCATTATCGACATCGACCACGGCAACTACCCGTTCGTCACCTCCTCGAACCCGACGGCAGGGGGGGCAGCCGTTGGTGCGGGCGTCGGGCCCGCCGTCGTCGGCGACGGCGAGGTACTCGGTATCGTGAAAGGGTATCTCACCCGCGTCGGGAGCGGGCCGATGCCCACGGAACTCGGCGGTGTCGTTGGCGACACCCCCGGCTACGACGAGCAGGGCGCCGGCGAGAACGAGGAACTCGCGACCTACATCCGCGAGGAGGGCGGCGAGTACGGCACCGTCACGGGCCGACCACGGCGGGTAGGATGGCTCGACCTCCCGATGTTGCGCCATGCCGCGCGGGTCAACGGCTTCACCGGGCTTGCGGTGAACCATCTCGACGTGCTCGCGGGGCTCGAGGAGGTGTGTGTCGGCCACGCCTACGAACTGGACGGCGAGACGCTTGAGACGATGCCGGCGACGACGCGGCGGTGGGGCGACTGCGAGGCACAGCTGCGTCGTCTCGACGGCTGGCCGGAGTTCGACCCCGACCACGTCGCGAGCGAGGGGTACGAGGCGCTGCCTGAGAACGCCCGGGCGTACCTCGAGTACATCGCCTCGGAGGTCGGGGCGCCGGTCTACTGTGTCGGCGTCGGGCCCGGGCGGGCACAGACAGTCGTCCGCGAACGCGTCTGGGAGTAGCCGTTACCCTTCAAGCACCGGCTCACGCAGCGGCTCCACGTCTGCAAGCACCGTCTCGACCTGCACCGAGTCGGCGCCGCACGCCCGAAGCGCGTCGGCGAGGTGGTCAGCTACCGCGTCGAAGTGGCGATCCTCGAGGTCGAGGTGGGCGTGGGCCGCCCGCATGTCGGCGCCGTCATACTCGTCCGGGCCGCCGGTGACCGCCGTAATGAACGCGGCCTGGTGGGCGCGCAGTTGGGCCATCGGCACGTCCTCGAAGAACGGCGCGAGCGACTCGTCGGCGAGCACGCGGTCATAAAACTCGTCGACGACCGCCTCGACCGCCGGCTCACCGCCAAGTTGCTGGTACAGTGTGGGTGTCACGCCGCCGACTGCGCGAGCGATCCACAAGTGCGTTTCGCCGAGGGGTGTGCTGGTGAAAAAAAGGGCGGGGGCTGAGCGGTCGCGTCCGGGCATCCGGCACCCTTTTGCCGAGACCGGCCCCACCGGCGTTCATGAAAGAGGACCTAATGGAGATCATCTGCTGTCCGCTGGACAAATCGGAACTCGAACTGGAAGTCATCCAGCGCGACGACGACGAGATCCTCGAAGGCCGACTGGTCTGTACGGAGTGTAGCGAGGAGTACCCTATCGAGGACGGCATCCCGAACCTCCTGCCGCCGGACATGCGGGAGGCCTGAGGGCGCTCACAGCGAGCGAACGCTTTTTATCGGGCCCGAGCGACGCTCGGAGCGTGACGGACACGCTCGTCGTCGAGATTAACCGGGTGGAACTCCACTCATTGGAGGTGCCGGAGACGTTCGAGACGGACGGGTCGTTCGTCGTCGAACTCCGCAATCGTGGTGAATCCACCCACGTCCACCTCCATCTCGACGACGCGCTCTCAACCATCGCACGGGCCGGCGCCGCCAACCACTACGTACAGCGGGAGAGCACCCGCGAGGTGCGCGTCGACGTCGATGCGCCCGACGGGACCGAGAGTCGCGGCTCGCTAAAGCTCTCGACGGGCCACGGCGCCGTCACTCGCTACGTCACCGTCGTCGTCGACCGGTCCAGGCGCACGGTGGAGGTCGACCCCGAGTTGGGGAAACCACAGCCACAGTCGACGGGCCCACTCGACGGCGTCGACCCCTTTACCATCTCGGCGGTTGCGCTCGGACTCGTCGCTGTCCTGCTGGCGGCGGCAGCACTCGTGGCGGCTGACGGCATCAATATCGCGTTCGGCGTGCTCGCGCTGCTGGCAGGCCTGCTCGCCGGCGGGCTCGCGACGCTGCGGTAGCTATGTCTCGTCGTCCGTGGGCGTCCCCGAGAGATTCCCGGCGGCGTCGAACCGTTTGGCACGGAGAAAGCGTGTCCGGTAGCGGTTCGCCGGATCCTTGATATCGGCCTCGCGGATCTCGTCGATCCGGCCGTCCGCGACCCCATCGATGACCGCCTCGACCTGCTCTTTCTCGCTCGGCGTGAGCGTGAACTCGTAGGTGCGTTCCTGCTCACCTTCGAGCCGAGTCCACTTGCGCGCCGCAGAGACGACGAGCGAGCAGGGCTCGCGGCAGGGGAAGACGCCACTTCCCCCATCGACGTCAAGGTCCGTCTCGTCGTCGTACTGCCACTCCCGGCGCTTCAGACACTGGGAGTCGTCGCAGCAGGCCTCAGCCACCCAGTTGACGTGCTCGTACCCCTCAGCGCGGTCCCAGGTCTTCACGACGCCGTAGATGCCCGTCTGTCGTTCCATCGTCTCACGCCAGTGATCCACGTCGAGTTCTCCGTGTCGTTCGAGGTGCCAGTTCGCAATCGTCGCCGGGTAGACGAACTCGACCGTCTCGACGCAGTCGCGCGCTGACAGGCCCGAGAACACCCATCCGTGTGGGAGCGACGGCGCAGTCTTCAACGGCCGATAGCGGCCCCGGTCATCGGTCTTGACGAGTTGGCGCGCGTCGAGGGGATCGTCGTAGGGCTCCAGCTCCGCGGTCGGTGTGCCAGTGTCGTCCTCATGGCGGAGGTCATAGACCCGCTCGCCGTCCGCGCCGAGTTCAACGCCCACGCGGAGTTCACCCCAGGTCCGCGCCGCGCCGGCCCGAAGGCGGTCATACCGGTCGGGCACCGCCAGCTCGTCGGCGCGCTCGGCCCAGCGAAGAAAGGCGCGGTCGGCGGCCGCGCGGTCGCGCGCCCAGAAGTCCCAGTTCGTGACGTAGTCGGGATGCGCCTGAGCGACCGCGGCCAACTCCGCCTCGGAGAGACCGCTTTCGGTGACCTCCTCATTGGAGAGTTCAAGCCAAAAGCCCGCATCGTCGTGGCCAACGCGGAGCCCGTCACAGTCGATGTCGTCCGCGCGGGCGGCCGCAGCGAGCCGCTCGACCTGCTGTGTGTGCATACACGATGGTACTCGTGGCAGCGGGAAGAATCCATCCGAAGCGGTCGACCACAAGCCGGGGCTCGGTCGGCACCGGTCGACCGAGCCGGCTACACGCGTCAATCCGCGCTGGCCTGGCGCGTCCGCTCGCGCACCCGCTCGATGGCGTCGCCCACCTCGGCACCGGCGTCGCGGGCCCGCTCAAGCACCACGTCGGCCATCAAGTCCTCGGTGCCGACCGCGCCGGCGTACCAAATCCGGACGCCGTCTACCGCCGTTGGGATCTCGTACCCCTCGCGGTAGTCGTCGACGAGGCCCATATCCTCGGGGATGTCTTCCTGGGTGTGGTAGCCGTCGGCGATGAACAGCGGGACGACAATCACGTCGTCCGTCTCGAAGAACTCGGCCACATCGTCGACCTCGGGGTCTTCGTCCATATAGAGGTCGCGGACCTCGTCGAAGCGGTCCAGCGCGCGGATGCGCTCCGTGTGGTACCGGATGGCCTTCGCCGAGTTCTCGTTGCGATTAGTGCCGTGACCGACGACGGCGAGACCGACGCCCGGGCCCACGTCGGGATCGTCGGTGACCGTCTCGGCCCGGCGGACGATGACGTCGGTCATCGCGTCGTGGGTGCCGGCCGGTCCACAGTAGTGAATCGTCTTGCCGGCGACGTCGGTCGCGGTGAGCGTCGTGTAGTCCGCGCTGGTTCCGTCGGAGTCCCACTGGTCGACGTCGAACCCCTCGAGCCGGAGTTCACGCGGAATGACCTGCTCGGTGAAGTACCCTTCCGAGATGAACAGTGGGACGACGAACACCTCCTCCGATTCGAGGGTGCGGAGCACCTCGCGGACGTGCGGCTCCTCCTTCCAGAACGCGGTTGTCACTTCGTCGAAGACGCCGGTCTCGCGGATCGTATCGGCGTGGCGGTACGTCGGGGTCGATGAGTCCGGGTTGAGATGCGACCCGTGGGCGACGATGGCGAGCGCCTGCATACATGGCGGAAGGGGCGAACGGCGCTTAGGGGTTCCGCCGGAGACCATAGCGTTTTGTCCTGCCTATCGCCAGTGAAGATATGACACTCGCGAGCGAGGCGCGGGCGGCCGTCCGCCGGCGCCCGTTTCTCCATGCGGCGCTCGCCGCTGGGGTAGTGAACTACACCGCCGCCGCGCGCTATCTGGACCTCGGGGCCGACGAGGCGGACCAGGAGACGGTCGCGACGGCCCTGCGCCGCTATGCCGCAGACCTGTCACCACCCGCCCCAGCCGAGGGAGCTGTGCGCGTAAACATGCGCCGTCGGGTCGGCCCAGTCGAGACGGATCCGCTGCTGCGCGTCGGCGAGACCGGATACGGACCCGATGGCGGCGACCACACCGCGGTCCTCGTCGACGGTGCCGTCTCGGCGACGACGCTCGGACACGTCCTCGGACGCCTCGAGGTCGAGGGAGTAGACCCCGTCGCTGCTGCCGGGAGCGAAGGCTCCCTCGTCGTGGTCGTTCCTGATAGCGACGGCGTTGACGCGCTCCGGTACATCGAGGGCGCGCTCGAGTGAGCCGACTACCGTTCAGCGTACGTACCCGGTGACGGCTCGCAGGGGTACACCGTCGGCGTGTCGCCGATTCGGTCCCGGTAGCCGTCGGCGAGGGCCGCTGCGACCTGGTCGACGTCGGCGTCGGCTGCGACGAGGTGGACCGTACAGCCGCCGAAACCGGCGCCAGTGAGCCGCGAGCCGTGGACACCGTCGAGGGCGCGGCCGACCGCGGCCGCCGCGTCCAGTTCCGCACACGACACCGCGTAGTCGTCGCGGAGGCTCCGGTGGCTCGCGTCCATCGCCGCGCCCGTACGAGCGGGGTCGCCGGCCCGGAGCGCGGCGGCCGCCCGCGTGACCCGTCTGTTTTCGGTGATGACGTGGCGACAGCGGCGCCGCAGGTCGGCGGGAAGGGTGTTGGCGACACGCGCGAACGCCTCGACCGAGACGTCGCGTAAGGCGTCAAGGTCACGGCCGAGCGCGTCGGCAAGTCGGGCGCGACCGCGCTCGCAGGCGGCGACCCGGTCGGCGTACGCCGAGTCAGCCAGGTCGTGTGTCACCCCGGTCTCGAGCACGACGAGACCACAGCCGCCCAGCGGGGCGGACTCGCTCGCGAGCGACCGGCAATCGAGCTCGAGCGCGCCACGTGACGGCGCCAGCGCCGCCGCGACCTGATCAAGCACGCCACAGGGAACGCCGACGAACTCGCGTTCGGCACGGTGACACAGCCGAGCGGCGGTCGGCCCATCCAACGCGAGGCCCGACAGATCGGCTAGTACCGCACAGACGGCGACCTCAAGCGCCGCGGACGACGCGAGTCCACTTCCGACGGGGACGGCTGAGACGACAGCGAGGTCCGCGCCCGAGACGGGATAGCTCGCCTCGCGGAGTGCCCACCGGACACCAGCGAGATAGTCGGGCCAGTCAGCCGTCGGCGCGGCCGTCGGCGCCAGCGTGACGGTCTCGCCGGCCATGGTGGAGTAGACCCGGAGGCGGTCGTCCGCACGCGAGCGGCCCGCGACCGCAGTCCGGCGGTCGATGCCGACGGGAAGCACCATTCCATCCTCGTAGTCAGTGTGACCGCCTACGAGGTTTACCCGTCCAGGGGCGGTTCGCGTCGTCGCCGGCGCGACGTCGAACTGGGCGGTGAACGTCGCGGCGGCGCGGGTCGCAGGATCGGCCATCGTCGACCGCTCGCCGCGCCCGGGCAAGACGGTTTCGACGCGAGCGACGCGAGTCCGACGGGTTAAAACGGGGGGCGGCGTAGGCCACGCCCATGACGCTGCGCGTGTCAAACACGCTCTCCGGCGAGACCGAACCCTTCGAGCCCGCTGACCCCGACGACGTGCTGGTCTACTACTGTGGGCTCACGGTCTCCGACTTCGCTCATCTCGGCCACGCGCGTACCTGGGTCCACGTCGACGTCATTCACCGCTGGCTCGAACAGCTCGGCTATGGGGTGCGCCACGTCGAGAACATCACAGACGTCAACGAGAAGATCGTCGCCCGGGTCGGCGAGGGCGACCTCGGCGACTCCGAGCGGACAGTCGCGACGGTGTTCATCGACCAGTTGCTCGCCGATATGCGCGCACTCAACCTCAAGCGCGCAGAAGTGTATCCACGGGTGACCGAGCATATCCCCGAAATCATCGACCTCGTCGAGACGCTCCTCGAGAAGGGGTACGCCTACGAGGCGAACGGTTCCGTCT
>CAYZJQ010000023.1:20080-24239 GCA_964478805.1 uncultured Halobacteriales archaeon
TACTTCGACGTGACCACGTTCGACGGCTACGGGAAGCTCTCGAACCAGCGGCTCGCGGAGGTCGAAGCCCAAGGGCCCGAGGCCGAGCGAGCGGAGAAGCGCCACCCTGCCGACTTCGCGCTGTGGAAAGCCGGCGGCGTCGCCCCCGACGCGGTCGCACAGCACCGCCACGACGACCGCGAGTACGCCGAGGCATCCCCCGCGGGGGAGACCTGGGTCGCCCCGTGGGGTGAGGGGCGGCCAGGCTGGCACGTCGAGTGCTCAGCGATGAGTATGACCCACCTCGACACCACCATCGATATCCACATGGGCGGGCGCGATCTCGTGTTCCCCCATCATGAAAACGAGATCGCCCAAAGCGAGGCCGCCACCGGTCAGGAGTTCGCCCGCTACTGGCTCCACGCGGACTTGTTTCGGATGGACGACGAAAAGATGTCCTCCTCGCTCGGCAACTTCATCCCGGTCAAAGAGGCGGTCCCGAAGTACGGCGTCAACGCGCTCCGGACGTTCTTTTTGTCGGCGTCGTACAACTCGACGCAGACCTACTCAGCGGCGGCCATCCACGAGGCCGAGGAACGGGCCGAGCGGCTGGAAAACGCGTACCGCCGGGCGAGCGATGCACTTGATGCACCCGCAGCGCGGACGAAAGTCGAGGCGACCGCGCTCCGCAACACCGTCGCGGATACCCGCGACGCGTTCCGCACGGCGATGAACGATGATTTCAACACGCGGGAGGCGCTGGCGGCGCTGCTGGAGTTGGCGTCGGCGGTGAACAGCCACCTCGACGCGACCGACGACCACGACTACCGAGGGCTCAGGCGGGCGGTCGAGGCGTTCGACGACCTCGCCGGCGACGTGCTCGGACTCCAGTTCGACGGGTCGACGGAGGGATCAGCGACGCTCGCGAGCGAACTGGTCGACCTCGTGCTCGAGGTGCGGGAACGCGAGCGCGAGGCGGGCAACTACGAGCGCGCCGACGCGCTGCGCGACGACTTGGAGGCGCTCGGCATCGAAGTGCAGGACACCGACGACGGCCCGACGTTCCGGCTCTAGCCGGCACCCGACGCGTTGGCCATCGGGCTTTTACCTGCCACCACGGTACGAGGAGGGGATGAGACACCACCGTGCTGTCGCCGCGCTTGCGGTGGCGGGACTGCTACTCACGAGCGGGTGTATCGGCTTCCTCACTGGCAGTGAGTCGCTCGCGTTCGAGTCCGAGCCGGTCGCCGTGACCGATGCCGCCGCTGAGGAGACGGGCTATGAGGAACAGCGCCGGACGAACCAGACCGTCGAGCAGACCTTCTCGGTCGCCGGAGAAGAACGGACGGTGACCGCGACGAACCACATCACGGAGTACGGGAAGTCCGTGGGGACGCTGTTCGCCGACATAGAGGTCGCCCGCTTCGTCGCGTTCTCGACCCCAAAGGTTGAGATTGCCGGCCAAGGGCCGTTCAACCCCGTCGGCGAGCTGTCGAACCGCGAACTGGCCGTGCGCCTCAGCGAACAGTACGACGGGCTCGACAACGTGCGGCCGGAGGGGAACCGGACGGCGACGGCGTTCGGCGAGACGGTGACGGTCTCGAAGTTCCGCGCCGACGCGCGCTTGGCGGGCGGGCAGGAGGCCGAGGTGTTCCTCCACGTCACGAAAGTCGAGCACGGCGAGGACTTTATTATCGGAATCGGGATTCACCCGACACAGCTCGACGAGGAGGCGAACGTCGACCGCCTCATCGCCGGCCTCGACCACCCTGCGGCGGGGAGCTAACCACGCGAACGCTTTTCTCCGCGGCTGTCGACGCCGGGGTATGCAGCCGCTCGCTGTCGCCGGCGCCGCATGTACGCTGTGTGCGGTCGTGGGGTTCGCCGTCGGCGCCGTCGCCGCCTACCCCGGACGTGAGCTGTCGATGGTTGGCCTGATGGTCGGGATCGCGCTGTTTTTCGTCGGTTGGGAGGGCCCGTGACTGACAGTATCGTCTTCTCGGCCGACCGCGGCGTTGAGTCGTTTACCGACCGCGAACTGGCCGCCGCGCGTGATGCCGCGGGGACCACTTGGGTGCGCGCGCACGATGCCGACGCCGAGACGCTCACGGCGGTCGCCGCGGCGTTCGACATCCACCCGCTCGCCGTTGAGGACGTCCGCAACAACGTCCGCCCGAAGACCGAGGAGTTCCCCGCCTACACGTTCGTCCTCGTGAAGGCCGCCGAGTTGACCAAAGGCGACTCCACTTTCGGCGAGGAGGTGCGCGACGAGCCGGTAGGCGTCTTCGTCGGCGACGACTGGGTGGTGACCCTCTCGACGGCGGCCATCCCGAGCGTCGACCGGGTCTGGCGCGCCGTCGAACGCGGCGACGAACGGCTCCTCGAGCGCGGCCCGGACTTCACCGCCTACCGCGTCATTGACGTGGTCGTCGACGACTACTTCGCGCTGCTCGACCGCGTTGAGGCGGCCATCGAGCGGGTCGAAGAGGAGGTGCTCACCTCGACCGGCATCGAGACGCTCGAGCGTATCAACAACGTCCGCCGGGACCTGCTTGCCTTTCGGAAGGTGGCGTGGCCGGCTCGCGAGGCCGTCGGCGTGCTCGCCCGCGGCGACCCTGACCAGGTCGCCCCGGAGACTGAGAAGTACTACCGCGACGTATACGACCACCTCGTTCAGGTGGTCGACCTCACGGAGACGTATCGGGACCTGACGGCTGGCGCGCGCGACATCTATCTCAACACGCTGTCACAGTCGACGAACGAGGTCATGAAGACCTTGACCGTCGTTGCGACCATCTTCCTGCCGCTCACGTTTATCGCCGGCATCTACGGGATGAACTTCGCCGACTCGCCATACAACATGCCCGAACTCGGGTGGGCGTTCGGCTATCCGGCCGCGCTGGGAGGGATGACGCTCGTCGCCGTGATCATGCTCGGCTACTTTTATCGGATGGGGTACCTCTAACCAGGCGGCCTTCCGTCGGTCGTGTGGTTCAGCGGGGCCATCCCCCCGCAGAGACGTGGGGACGGACGGCCCGCGAGGGCCGGCCGTGGCGCACGACGCCGGGTTCAGCCCCTAGCTCACGTCGGGGGCTTGGTCGTCGCGTCGCTGGAAACAGCAGCGTCGCTGGCCGGGTGAAAGAAGTGAGAAATCGGGCTCGTCTCGGTCCGCAAGGACCGACAGATGGCTGCTCAGCCGAACAGCTCGCCGAGGCCCTCGCCACCGGCGTCATCGTCCTCGTCGTCGTCCTCCTCGGCCTCGGCCTCCTCAGCCTCCGCCTCGTCGGACTCGTCGTCGTCCTCGTCGTCGCCGCCTTCGGCAGCGGCCGCGCTGCCACCGGCGGCGCCGCCCGCAGGGACGGCGGCCGCCTGCTCGACGGCCTCCTCGATGTCGACATCCTCGAGGGCCGCGACGAGCGCTTTCACGCGCGACTCCTCGACGTCGACGCCCGCTGCGTCGAGCACGTCGGTCAGGTTGTCTTCGTTGATCTCTTCACCGCTCTCGTGCAGGATGAGTGCTGCGTATACGTATTCCATTGGTGGTCACCCGAACATGTCGCCGAGCGCGTCGCCGCCGGCGCTGTCCTCCTCCTCGTCGTCGGAGTCGGAGTCGGCGTCGGCGGCCTCGGACTCGGCGTCCGCGTCGTTTTCGTCGCTCTGTGCCTCTGCCGTGTCGCCCTCGGCGTCGGCGTCGGTCGCCGGTGGAGCCGCAGGTGCCGTACCGCGGAGCTCCTCGGGGAGCGCCTCCTCGTCGTCGATGTGTGCCGCGAGAGCACGCATCCGCGCGTCGGCTCTGGCCACGAGATCGTCCGCGAGGTCCGGCGACTCGACGGCCGCGTGCAGGCCAAGGCTCGTCGCCTCGCCCGAGGCCTTGCCCAGGAGGGCACCGGCCGTCCGCGCCGTCGGGTAGACCGCGTTAATCGAGAGGTTGCGCCCGCCTGCGGCGGCGGCCTGGATGTCCGCGCGGTACGCGTCAACGTCGATTGCCAACTCCTCGGGGTCGAACAGGACGCCGTCGGAGTAGACGGCCCGGAGGTCGAGGCCGACCTCCTTCGGCTCGATGCCGAGTTCGCTCAAGACGTTGGCTAGCGCCGAGCTGACCTCCTCGCCGGCCGCGAGGACCGTGGAGTCCTCGGTGACCTTGATCGAGCCGTCCATGATGCGGGCCGCCGCACCGACC
>CAYZJQ010000024.1:0-3570 GCA_964478805.1 uncultured Halobacteriales archaeon
TTTTTCGCCGATTCGACCCGAACTCGTCCGAAGCTATCCTAAGCTTCCTGCCTTTATATACTCCCCTGGGCTCAAGCCGGGAGCGAGGCGAACGCACATGAGCGCAACTACCCCCGCGAACGAGTCCGAGTCCAAAGAGAGCCGCCTAAAGAACTACCTCGCCCAGAAGGCAGCCGACGGTGAGATGTACTTCAAGTCGAAGTTCATCGCCGACGAAGTCGGGCTCTCACCCAAGGAGATCGGCGCGCTGATGGTGAAGCTCCGCGACTCGGCGACTGACCTCCAGATCGAGAAGTGGTCGTACACGAGCGCGACCACGTGGCGCGTTACAACCGCATAGCCAGCTCAGTTCTGGGCCTCCAGTCCCCGCTCCTCCACGTCCTCCACTCCGGGGATTTATGCCCGCGACCCCCCTTGCGACGGTGATGAGTAATGAGTACGTCGCGGGAGGGCCCGCGACGGACGCCCCCGCCCCGGAGCGGCTCGCTGACGTGTTTCGCGTCGAGCGGGTGCGCCGTGACGATGACCGGCTCGTTTATCTCGGCGAGCCGCTCGTCGGCCCAGACGAACTCGAGCGCCGGGTGTACCCGGCCTTTCGCGATGCGGGGTACGACGTCCGCCTGACGACGGTCCAAGAGAGCGAGCCCGACCCTATCTCCGGCGTCCAGCTCCGGAGCCGCCACCACGCCCTCGTCGCCCAGCCAACCGACCTCAGCGTCGACTCCGTGCCGTGGACAAACGTGCTGATGCTCGCGTTGACCGTCCTAACGACGCTGTTTGCCGGCTCAATGTGGTACTACGAGCCGCTGACGACACCGCTTGACCTGTTCACCGGCCAGAAGTGGAAGTTCACCGCGGCCGTCCTCTCCGTCCTGGGCGTCCACGAACTCGGTCACTACGTTCTCTCGCGGTATCATCGGGTGAATGCCTCGCTTCCGTACTTCATCCCCATCCCCTCGTTTATCGGGACGCTCGGCGCCGTCATCCGTATGAAGGGGCGCATCCCTGACCGGAAGGCCCTGTTCGACATCGGCGTCGCCGGGCCGCTCGCTGGCTTGATCGCTGCCGTCGTCGTCAGTCTGATCGGACTATACCTCCCACCTATCGAGGTTCCCCAGGCTGTCCTCGATAGTCCGAGCGCCGTTGAGATCAGGTTCGGCTACCCACCGCTGCTCCAGGCCCTCTCGGAGGCCACCGGCCAACCCCTCGTGTACGACGATCCGGGGCGGGCTGTCAATCCGGTCGTCTTCGGCGGTTGGGTCGGGATGTTCGTTACGTTCCTGAACCTCATTCCCGTCGGGCAACTTGACGGCGGTCACATCACCCGGGCGATGTTCGGCGCACGCGCGGAGTCAATCGCCGCTCTGGTCCCTGCAGCCTTGCTCGGGCTAGCTGGCTACCTCTATCTCTTTGCCGAGGTCGGGGCAAACGCTCCGTTCTTATGGGGCTTCTGGGGTATCGTTACGCTTGGGCTGGCGTACGTCGGCTCCGCCGAACCAGTGTTCGATGAGCCGCTCAATCGTGGGCGCGTCGCTGTCGGCGCCGTCACGTTCGTGCTCGGGGCGTTGTGTTTCGTTCCCGTTCCCTTCGAGCTGCTCGGCTAATGGGTGTAGCCGCGATCGGGAAGCGGCTCATCATCTAGCCGGACGCCGTCGTCAACGACCTCACCGACGCAGGCTATCGGGGTCGGTGATGCCCGGCGCGCAGCCGCGGGGTTGGGCGTTGTAAAGACGAGTTCGAAGTCCTCGCCGAAGTGGACCGCCAACTCCCGTTCGTCGCCGTCGTCGTTGGCCACTTCGCGAACCGCGTCGTGGACCGGGAGCTGAGCCGACTCAACGACGAGTCCACAGCCGGATGCCTCCGCGAGATGGTGAAGCGACCGTGCGAGCCCATCGCTCGAATCCAGCATTGCCGTCGCGTATGGGGCAACCGCCTGACCCGCTGCGACCCGCGGCTCGAAGCGGAAAAGCGCGTTCGCCCGCTCAGGGTCGTCGTTGAACAGCCGCAGCGCCGCGGCCGAGCGGCCAAGCGTCCCGGTGACACAGACCGTCTCGCCTGGAGTCGCACCTCCCCGGTACACCGGATTGGCGGTCTGGCCAAGCGCCGTCGTCGCGACGGTGAACTCCTCATGGTCGTCGAGGTCGCCGCCGACGTACGCCGCGTCGACCAGTTCGCACACCTCGCGCGCCCCTCTGAGGAAATCACGGAGTTCAGTCTTGAGAAACCTGGGGGCGGCATAAACCGCAACGGCCGCCGTGGCGTCACCACCCATCGCGGCGACGTCGGATAGAGAGGCGCCGACAGCGCGCCAACCAGCTGTGTAGCGAGTCGTCCCGGCGGGAAAGTCTGTACTCTCGTGAAGCATATCCGTCGTGACGACCGTCTCTCCAACGACGGCACAGTCGTCACCGGCGGCGCCGACCTCGGTGCCGACCAGCGCCAGCGCGGCCCGTTCGTCCATGCCGGCGCGGTGAGCGGCGACGACAAATGGGTGTCGGTGTCGCGGACCGAACGGTACAAACGCACTCCGCTGGAACTGAGTGCATGGACATCGACCCCCGTGCGAGTGCCCTCGGCTTTGCCTTCGCGGCGGTCGTCCTCGGCGGACTATTATGGCTCGTTGGGGTCGGTCGGGTCGTCGACGCCTTGGTCCGCGCGGACCCGGCGACGCTCGCGGCCGTTTTAGGCGTTGCCGTTTGCTGGCTCTCTGCGTGGGGGCTTGCGCTCCATACCGTTCTCTCTGGGCTGGGGACGCCCGTCCGGCGCTCAGTCGCCGTTTTGGTGTTCGCCGCGGCGACGTTCGCCAACAATGTCACTCCGTTCGGACAGGCGGGCGGCGAACCCGTCGCAGCGCTGTTCGTCTCGAGAGCAGGCGACACGGAATACGAGACCGGTCTCGCGGCCATCGCTTCTGTCGATTCGCTGAATTTCGTCCCTTCCGTGTTACTCGCATCGGCGGGTATCGCCTACTTTTCAACACAGATCGCGTTCGGCTCGCGGCTTCGGGTCGCCGCCTACGCGGTCGGCGCGCTCGCGCTTGCTGTCCCGGTGTTGGCCGTGGTGGGGTGGCGCTACCGCTACCGGATTGAGCGAGCCGCTATCGGGGCAGTGACACCAGTCATCCGCCTACTAGGACGTGTGCTCCCTGGACGCGCCCCGCCCGCGCGGTCGGCCATCCGCTCGCGTGTCGAAGGCTTTTTTCATGCTCTCGAACGGGTCACCGGCGACAGGCGACGGCTCGCGCTTGCCCTCGGCTTTTCGACGGCCGGCTGGCTCTGTCTCTCAACGTCGCTGTGGCTCTCGCTGGCAGCACTTGATCACGCGGTCGCCTTTCCAGTGGTGCTCGTCGTCGTCCCAGTCGGAGCTATCGCCGGCATCACACCGCTTCCAGGCGGGCTCGGGGGTGTCGAGACGGTCATTATCGCGCTACTGGTCGCGCTGGGCGTCCCTGCGGGTGCTGCGGCCGCAGCCGTCGTCGTCCACCGCATCGGCACATACCTCCTTCCGACAGCGGTTGGTGGCGGCGTCGCAGGCGTACTCGGGTCGGGCCGGCTGCTCCCCGGCCGGTAG
>CAYZJQ010000024.1:3670-11119 GCA_964478805.1 uncultured Halobacteriales archaeon
GGAGCTCTCGTGCCGCGCCTCCTGCCGGTCTTGTTGGCTCAGCTCGGGACGGCCGTTCCGTCAGGGTTAAACGCCGTCACCGGGAACTTGACCCTAATGGCGACACTCTTCGATGCTCCGGCGGAAGACCTCATTGAGGCCACCGCTGAGACGCTCGCTGATGAACTCGAACAGCCGGACTGGGCACGGTTCGCAAAGACCGGAACCTCGCGGGAGCTCCCGCCCGAACAGGATGATTTCTGGGCGCTGCGCGGTGCCTCGCTGCTGCGGAAGGTCGCCGTCGACGGGCCCGTCGGTGTTGACCGACTGTCGACCGCCTATGGTGACGCAAAGAAGGGATCGACGCGCTACCGCGTCCGTCCGAATCAGAAGACCAGTGGGTCGAAGAAGGTCATTCGGACCCTGCTCCAACAACTTGAGGAGGCCGGCTACGTCACAACGCGCGACGGATACGGTCGCGAAGTCACTGGCGCCGGCCGACAACTGCTCGACGAGACGGCAACCGAACTGATTGAGGAACTGGACCGGCCCGAACTCGAACGGTACGCCTGAGCACGCCGTCGAAACGGTTTTTCTCCCGGACCCTAACAAAGAGGTATGAGCGGTCAGCCGAACGACGAGGAGATCGATGAACTCCGCAAAAAGAAACTCGAGCAGTTGAAAGAACAACAGCAGGGCGGTGGCGACGAGGAGGCTCGGGAGGCCCAGCGCCAACAGGCCGACGCACAAAAACAGGCCATTCTGCGACAGACACTCACCGACGGCGCCCGCCAGCGGCTCAATTCCGTCAAGATGTCGAAACCCGAGTTCGCCGAGCGTGTTGAACAGCAGGTCGTCGCACTCGCTCAGAGTGGCCGGGTCCAAGGCCAGATCGACGAGGAGCAAATGAAGTCGCTGCTTCAGGAACTCCAGCCCGACCAGCAGGATTTCAATATCAAGCGCCGGTAAATGCGGGCTGGGGTGTTGTTCTCCGGCGGCAAGGACTCCACGCTGGCAGCACTGCTGCTCGACAGGTTCTACGACGTGACGGTCGTCCACGTCGGCTTCGGCGTCGGCGAGG
This sequence comes from uncultured Halobacteriales archaeon, assembly GCA_964478805.1. Classification (GTDB taxonomy): domain Archaea; phylum Halobacteriota; class Halobacteria; order Halobacteriales; family Haloarculaceae; genus Halosegnis. The sequence goes on from CAYZJQ010000024.1 coordinate 4,731, forward strand.
CCGCTGACAACGCAGCAGAGACCGCCGACGCTGTCGGCTTCCCCTTCGAGTCAGTGGAACTCGATGAGGAAGTGGCCGCTGAAGTGGTTGAGCAGATGCGCGAGGACGGATTCCCGCGTAACGGTATCCAGCAGGTCCACGAGGCGGCGCTCGAGGCTGTCGCAGGGGCGGGTTACGACGCCATCGCAGACGGCACTCGTCGGGACGACCGGGTTCCGACCATCTCGCGGGCCTGGGCACAGTCGCTTGAGGAGCGGCACAGCGTTGACTATCTCTCCCCACTGGCGGGGTTCGGCCGCGGTGCAGTCGACCGGCTCGTTGACGAGCAGTTAGAAGTAGAAGAGGCGCCTGCTGCGGACCTCGCGAAAGGCGACTATGAGGCTGAGCTTAGAGAACTCATCCGCGAGGCGGGCGGTGATGAGGCTGTCGCCGCGGTGTTCCCCGATCACGTCCAGACCCGAGTTACCGGGCGCAGATAGTCGTCGGGACGCTTTTGTCCAACCACCGACAGTCTCTATTCGTGCCCGAACGGCTCGATATTGCCCACGATCTCCCCGACGAGCTCGCGGTCATCCTGGCCGATGACCTCCGTACCGCCGGTACGCTATACAATAGTCTACAAGACCTGGACGATGCAGCCTTCGCCGATCGGTTCGACAAGGCCCACGAGCAATTCTGTGCAGCGCTCGACATTGACGCCGACTTCGTGATCGTGGTTCTCGGGCTCGCGCTCTCGGAGCGGGAACCGCTCGTGGACGGCGCGGCCCTGCTGTCGGTCCACGAGCCACAGGGCGATGGCGGTGTCGACACCCTCCACCATACCGGGTCGGCCGCGGCCTCGATCGACACCGTCCTCATGTTGCCAGTGCGCCCGGAGGACTGCCCGCCAGGGTCGAACAGCGCCGCCAGCGACCTCTCGCTTGCGGAGTTTCGAGAGGTGGTGAGTGCGATGGCGTACAAGCGGTTCGACCTGCTCCAGAACGACCTCGACAGCTACCGTGACTCGTATTTACGGCCGGTCGTCCGGGGGTTGGAGGCATACGTCCAGGCGAGCCGTTAGGTCTCGGCAGTCGAGAAGGTCAATGTTACCGTCCCGTCCGCCTCGAGTTCGATCTCTCCACCCGCTCGCTCGATGGTCCACCGTACGAGCCACAGGTCAATCCCTTGGGCGTGTTCCAGTGCTGTCTCTCGCCCAGCTGTGAATGCCTGGCGCTCGACCTCGGGGACGGGCGGGGCGTCGTCGCTGATGGTTATCGTCACGTCTGTTGGCTGGCGCTCGACAGTCACGGTGACGGTCGGTGTCCCAGTGGAGTGACGGTCGCGGGCGTTCTCGACAAGTGTATCAAGACACAGCGAGAGCTGTGTTGGTACCAGCGCCCGCGCACGGTCCGGCAGATTGACGACCACGTCGGGTTCGGTTTCAGCCCAGGTCGCGACCTGCGCTGCAACGTCCGTCCGGGTGGCAGCGTCCGAGTCGGAATCGAGCCTGAACCGACGGGCGATATTAGCCAAACTGAGGATGTCGGTCGCGGCCTGTTCGATGTGATCTGCGGTCCGCTTGACCGCTGAGGGGTCACGGTCCGGGTCGTCGCGGAGCCCACGGGCGTGCCCGACCACGACGTTGAGTTTATTACGGAGATTGTGGCGTAACACCCGGTCGAGGACGGAGAGCTGTTCGCGCTGCCGGCGGACACCGCTCACGTCTCGCTGGAACCCGAGGAAGTGAGTGACCTTTCCGTCTTCCTCGACCGGGAGAATGTCGAGTCGGTTCCAGAACGGTTCGCCGTTCCGGCGGTAGTTGCGAATCTCGACGGAGACCGGCTCTTCAGCCCGGAGTGCTGCGCGGATCCGACGGCGGGTCTCGGGATCGGTCCCCTCTCCCTGGAGAAACCGGCAGTTGCGGCCGAGTGCCTCCTCGCGGTCGTAACCGGTGAGCTCGCAGAAGCCGTCGTTCACATACACCATCGGCAGGTCATTACGGGTCGCATCGGCGATGGTAATGCCGACCTGTGCGCCGTCCATCGCGCGCTCGTACAGCTCCAATCGATCGTAGCGAGCGGCCGCTAGCCTCGCCTGCTCGCGGGCCTGCACCAGGCCGTCGACCCGTGTCCGCACCGCACGCCGGGGTGCTGGAACCGACAGCACGGCGTCGAGTGACTCCCCAACGGCTCCCCCGTACCGGGCCCACAGTTCGTCCTCCAGGGCATTCGCGACAAGCAGTACGGGCGCGGTGAGCGGCTGCTCCGAGCGCTTCCAGGCGATGAGAGCGTCCTGATGCTGGTCGAATCCGGCGGCGTCGACGAGACACAGATCGGTCCCCGACGGTACTTGCCCGGTTAGCCTAACCACGTCGTACCCATCGAGCAGGTCGCGGAGCAGCTCGCGGTTCCGCCGTTTCGCCACGCCGAGCGCGATCCGCGGGGCCTCATCAGGGTCGTCCATCAGCCTCCGTCGACGCGTTCGGGGACGCCCGTGAGGATGCCCCGCAGTCCTGTCAGCCGGTCGCCGACCTGAATGCCTCCCTCGTCGATGGTGAGTTCGCGAAGCGACCGCTCGAACTTGCCGAACCGCTTCTTCAGGACGCCGACCACCTTCCCGATCTCGCCGTTCCTCTCGACGTAGCGGAGGAAGACGATGTTATCAGCGAGGTAACTGATACGCTCATCCGTGGGCGTGAGGTCGCCGGTTACGTTGCGGACCTCGTCGACGAGTAGTAGCGTGACGCCCATTCGCTTACAGTACCGCCCAAGCGCGTGGAGTCCGCGGGTGAGCGCCTCCGTGTCGTCGTCGCCGCGCAGGCCGAGGCGGTAGCCCGGGAGCCCGTCAATCATCAGGACCTCGACGCCCGCCGACTCGACCGCCTGGCGGACGTCCCACGCGAACTCATCGGGACTGCGGGTCAGCGACTCCACCTCGCGCACGTCGAGCGGCCCCGACTCTGTCAGTTCGCGGATGCCGAGCCCGAGCTGGTCGGCGCGGTGAAGATAGTCCTCCCGGAGTTCCTCGAACAGGTAGCAGACGGCCCGCGTTCCGTCCACGGCTGCCGATGCGAGGAACTGCGAGCCGGTCGTAGTCTTGCCGACCCCGGAGGGGCCCGAGATGACGGTCACCGACCCCGTCTCGATGCCGCCACCCAGCAGGTCGTCGAACGCCGCGACGCCTGAGCTGAGTAACCCCCGCTGGCGCTCGCGACCGAATTCGCCGGGGACGAGCTTCGGGTACACCCGACCGCCGGTTCCGTCGTGGATGCGGTAGGTGTGAGGCCCATTCGCGAAGTCTGAGCCACGGAATTTCGTCACCGCGAGTGAGCGGTGGTTGCTCACGTACTCCACCTCGATGACGGCGTCGCCGAGGAACTGCAAGTCGCGGTCGGAGCCGTCCGTCGACTGGGTCGTACACAGGGTCGTCACGCCGCGCTCCTTCATCTCGTTAACGAGCGAGGAGATGTTCCGACGGAATCGGAAGTCGTCGGGCAACAGCGCCCGTAGCTCCGAGAGCGGATCGACGACAAGCCGGTCCGGGTCAGCTTTGTTGATGGCCGCGGAGATCTCCCCAAGCAACTCTTCTCCTTCGACCTCCTCCGTCGGGAAGACCGTGTACTCTTGATTTTCGAAGAACCGCTCACCATCGGCGCTCAAATCGAGCACTTCCACGTCCGAGAGATCGATCCCGACACCAGTCGCGTTGCGCCGGATATCAGCCTCTCGTTCCTCAAACCCAATGTACAGTCCGGTTCCCGCCGCTTGAGCGAGAAACTGGAGGGCGAGTACCGTCTTCCCGGTCCCCGGACCGCCACTCACGACGGCCGTCTGGCCATGGAGCAGTCCGCCGTAGAGCACCTCGTCGAGTCCTGGAGTCCCCGTCGGGACGCGTTCCGGCTGGGTCGCCATGGAGTGACAACCACGGGTGGCAGTTTAGGGGTTACGTCGGACTCGGTGGCCGAGTCCGCGCGGACGGCGAGACCGTAACGCATAAACTCAGAACCAGCCGAGGTGTAGCCAAGCCGAGGTAGCCTAGCCCGGCCAAGGCGGCAGATTCGAAATCTGCTGTCCTCACGGACACGTGAGTTCAAATCTCACCCTCGGCGCTTTCTTCGATCGTCTCGGCGATATAAACAGCCGCTTGTATCCCGTCTCCGACTCTCTGCCCATCGGAAGCGACAAGAGTCAGTCGTCAGTCTTGACGCGGTCTGACGGAGTCTCGCGATTCTCGTCCGGTTCGCCAGTCCGGTCACGGACGAAGCCACCCCGGAAGGCGAGCCACGCCAGCGCGCTGACGAAGAGGATGGGCGGGAGGATCAGAAACCCCCATAACGGGTCGAGCCCCCACTCTAATAGCAAGTAAACGTCGGCCAGCCCCAGCAGGAGGAAGGGAAGCATCGCGAGGAACGCTCGCTTTCGGCTCAGTTCGTACCCCTCGCCATCGCTCATAGTTGTGATTGAATCGCCGCAGACAAAAGCCGTGCGGGACGACCCTCTCGTTACAAACATAGAAAGAATTAAAACTCCTACACTCGAAATTAAGAGCGAGGGCGGGCCCGCTGCGTCTCCCCCGGCGCAGGTCCTTCCCCCGGTTCGGGCTACGCCCTACCCGTTTTCCACGCCTCCGATCCGCCGAGGTCACCCTGCGGCGACGCTCGCACCGACCGAGAAATATATAATGGTCGTTCATTATTGTTAAGCATGACTCGCATCGAAATCGAGTTCTGCGGTCCATGTCGGTATGGCGAGCAGGCGGCAGCAACCCGGCAAGTACTGTTGTCCCGTCTCCGCGACCACGCCGAGATCGATCCGGTTAATGTCAGACTGACAGCGAAACGTGAGGAATGCATCTGTGTCTCCGTCGACGGCGAACGGGTGTGGTGCGCAGCCGACCCTGGTGGCCACGTCGACAGGATGGCCGCAGTCAACGCTGTCAGGCGTCGACTGGCGGGGTAATACACCCGATTTGCTACGCTGGGGATCCCCTCCGTCTTCTCCAGTGGGTCATACCAGTGGCTCGGAAAGGACCGCTGTCGGTCGTCGATTGGCCTGATCCGGAGCCTATATGCACCCGGCTGGTTGCCGTGCTGATTACGATAGTTGGACTCCCTGTATCACCAACCACAGCACACCCAGCCGCGGAGACTCGGGGCGTCGCGAGTGCTACACAGAACCAAGGAGAAAGCCCACGATTTTACTCGTGTGGAGGATGTCAAATGTCGGCGGCCGCCTCACCACCGAGAGTCAGCCCCGAGACGGCCTGGCTGAGCGCCTCGATGGTCTCGTTCATCGCCCCAAGAACCTCACCGACGGAGTTCAGTCCCAGTCCGGGAGGTCGTTCGGGAGCCAGCATCACCCGCTGATGCTGCGTCGTCGCCTGCCGCAGCGGGGGCCGCGGCGGCCGTGCCCGCGCTCGCAGGGAGCGCCATTGCAACCAGTGCCACGACAGTACCCTCAGTTCGAATCACCGCGCTTCTGTCTCGTCGCTGGTGCTACTTGAGGGGTCGTCAGCGTTCAACCGCGCTCAGGTAGTCACGGTTGAAATCGCTAACGTCGGCCGTAGCGAACGGTTCGATTTGTTCACCCGTCGTGTTGGATCCCGCCGTCACCTCCGTCACCCACTGCGACAGGGAGCGAGTCCTGCTCGCCAGGCTCCGGGTTACGCCGGGGCGCGTTTCGACGGCCACCGACGACGTAGCCGTCGACAGGGCTTTGATCCCACGGTGCAGCGTTCTGGACCCAGACGGTGCGTCCCGGCGGGGACATGATCCGCGCCCACTGCCGTGCCAGCTGCTTCGTGTCGAACTCCCGACGGGCGCCGTGCTCGCGGACCCACCGGCCCGCCCCCGGCGACACCTTCCGGGCGGACCGCTTTACCTCGACCACGTAACCGTCGCTCACAGCAGCCTTTGGACCCCCTCGGGTCAAAATCCTACGGGTTCTGCCCCCAAAGCACTCGCACAAACAGCGGGGAGCCGGAGTAAGCGGCCCGATGCCCTCCTCGCCGTCGTCGCGTGTCTCGCGTGAGCTGGCTGTGGCGGCGTCCCTTCCGGGAGGTCGACGACCGACACGTCGATATTGGTCACATCAACTCCAGTTCCGACCGCAGGAACGCCGCCCCGGAACGAGACCAACACAGTCGCATTCGCCGCGCTGTCTCCAGCGTCCCGTGAGGCGTTTGAGACCACGCTGCGCCCGGGCAGTCTGGTGACGTTCGTCCCCAACTCCCCGTAGATCAAAAGAGAGACCTTCCCGCCCGAGGCGGCCGCTCCATTCGTCGAGCACGAGTACGTGGAGCAAGAAGGAGCAGTGTTCCGGATCGAGCTGACACGCGGCCAGCAGTACGCCACTTACCGCATTGAAGCGCGCTCCGCCACCCCGGAGCCCGACGCGACCGTCGTCGACTAC
>CAYZJQ010000024.1:11219-23456 GCA_964478805.1 uncultured Halobacteriales archaeon
AGCGCGTCGACCATCGCACGCACTGAAGCGACGGTGATATCCACGTCGCTCGCGGTGACGGTGACAGAGCGGTCGCCGCGCGACATCTCTACCTCAACGGTGACGACGGCGTCTGTGCCGCCGGTGACCGCGTCAACGTGGTATGAGTCGAGCGCCACCTCCGCGTGGTCGCCCAGCGCCTCGCGCGCGGCGGTGACAGCAGCGTCGACGGGCCCGTCGCCGGTCGCGGCAGCGGTGCGCTCTTCATCGTCGACGCGCAGGCGGACCGAGGCGGTTGGCGTTGAGCCCCCGGCCGCGGCCGTCATATCGAGCAGTTCAACGCGCCGGTTGCGGTCGCGGCCCTGCACCTCCTCGGCGACGGTGAGCAGGTCGGCGTCGGTTACACGCCTCCCCCGCTCGGCGAGTTCCTTCACCCGCGAGACGACTGTTGCCAGCTCCTCGTCGTCGACGTCGACGCCGTGCTCAGTGAGCGCGGCCTCAACGCCCGCTCGTCCGGCGTGTTTCCCGAGAACCAGTCGACGCTCGCGACCCACCAACTCGGGCGGGTATGGCTCGTACATCGCGTCGTCTTTCAGTGTACCATCGGTATGGATACCTGACTCGTGTGTGAAGGCGTTCTCACCGAGAACGGCCTTGTTCGGCGCGAGGGGGACGCCTGTCGCGTCGGCAACGACCCGGCCGAGTTCGTACAGCCGTTCGGTCTCGACGGTCTCGACTCCGTAGCCGTGTTCGAGAGCAATGGCCACCTCCTCCAGCGCGACGTTGCCCGCGCGCTCGCCGATACCGTTGACCGTTGCGTGAACGAGGTCGGCGCCCGCGGCAACCGAGGCGAGCGCGTTCGTCACGCCGAGTCCGAGGTCGTCGTGGGTGTGGGTGCTCGTTGGCCCGTGGGCGGCCAGCTCCGAGACGGACGCAACAGTCGCATCGGGCGTTGCGTGCCCGACGGTATCGGCAAAGCAGAACCGGTCCGCACCAGCGTTGTGGGCCGTCTTGGCCAGCCGTTCAAGAAATGCGGGGTCGGCCCGCGAGCCATCCTCGCCGAGCGCCTCGATCCACAGCCCGTGGTCGCAGGCGTACTCGACGAGTTCGGCCACGGTCGCTAGCGTCTCTTCGCGGGTTGTTCCTACCTTTGTCTCCACGTGGCGATCCGAGGCAGGAACAACAAGCGTCACGCCGTCCACGTCACAATCCAAAGCGAGGTCGATGTCGCTTTGCACCCCTCGCGCAAAGGAGGTCACTTTCGCATCCAATCCGAGTCCGGTCACCCGTCGGATGGTCTTTCGCTCACCCGGGCCGGTACAGGCACTCCCAGCCTCGATGACATCCACGCCGGCTTCGTCGAGACCCCGCGCGATTCGCTCTTTTTCATCTGGGGTAAGCGAGACGCCCGGCGCCTGTTCGCCATCGCGCAGGGTGGTGTCAAGGACGGAGACGTCTGCGCTGCTCAGCGATCGTGTCAGTTCATGACTGCCGAAGAGTGTTTCAGAACGGTCGGATTTCTCGGCCAGCCGCCTTGCGGCGACTTACTCTATCCTCCATGTGATCCATGGTATACTTCGCTCGCCGGTCCCCATGTACATAAAACTCGAGCATGGGTCAGGTGTTGCCGTCCTGTTTCACTCGATGCGAAGGTGGTCGCCCGCGGTGACCCCGTCGGCGGCACCTGCTGGCAGTTCGACCACCGTGTCGGCAACGGCGCTCGCGAGGCCGGTCCAAGCCGAGAGCCGCAGGGTCCGCTGGACGACATCGTCTGCGACCCATACAGCGTCGATGTCGAACGGGACAAACAGCATATGGAGTGATCGCCGCCCCTGGTCGTCGAACGGAAACACCAACGCGTAGTCGTCCGGGACCGACCGACGGAACATCAGACCCCGTGCTTGCGCCAGCCGTGACTCGGCCACTGCAGCCTCTGAAGCAAGCACACGCTCGTTGCCGTCGGTGGACACGTGGACGACGTGCATAGGTAGGTCTACCTGGCTGAACAGGTTTGATGATTCCCCTTCGACAGCGCGTGCGTTTTTAGCCGCTCGGCCCCCAAACACGGACCGTGTCGGAGAAGACGCCCCGCGGCACTTCCGTCGGCGTTGACGACCCATACGCGGTCGTCGAGCGGTGCGACCACCTCACCGACAACGGCCGGTGTCGCTACGCCGCCGAGCACGCGCGCCACGACCCCGAGTTCGCCGCCGAGCGGCGCGCCGACGACCTCCGCTGTCCGGCCGCCGATCCCAACGGTGCATGGGTGTGGCGTGACTGTCCACATTTCCGGTCGCGCGACCAGAGCGGCGACCCGACCTGCGCGCGCTGTGGGCTCGAGGAACATCGTCAGGCCCACGACGACGACCGTCCATTGCTCGAAGAACACCATCTCGAGTACCCCGACGATACTCGCAAGGAACTTTCACACGAGATTACCATTCATCTGTGTCGGTGGTGTCACGCCAAGGTTCACAACTCGTGGGCTCGCGTTGATGACGCGGCGAGTCCGGACCCAGAAGCGGTTGCGGCCCGCGAAGGGCGCCGCTCCGCCGAGCGTGCGGAGGCGAACTTTACCACCGCCGCCGAGCGGTACAGGGACGATGACGGCTGACGGCTCCCCACCGACCGGTCGCCGGGAACTTGCCGACCGACTCGGTGGCGAGTACGAGCCGGCGCTCCCGCCGAGCCTCCAACCGCCCGATTCGAACTGGTGGTGGCTCCCCGTCGCAGTTGTCGCAACGGCGCTACCAGCTGTCGGCCTACTCGTCCTTCTCGCTGTGACGGTGCCATCGGTCCGGACCTCACTCCCGACGTGGGGGCAGCTTGGGTTCGGGCTCTATTGGTCCATGGTCGTCGGCAACTGGCTGTTCAGTCCAATTGCACTCCACTATGACCGTCGGTACGTGCTCGCGCACGCTGGCTGGAGTCCTTCACTCGCTTACTACGCCGTCGTCGTGCCCGGCGTCGGGACGGTCGTCGCATTGGCATACGTGTTCGCGCGGCTCCGTCGAGTTGGGGTCCGTGCCTGAATATCCACGACCATGCACAACGAGCGGATTTCCACGAGACTTTTAATCACGTGTGCGCTATCGCTTGCATGACCCGTATCGTCGTGGTCGATAACCACGGCCAGTTCACCCACCTCGAACACCGGACCTTACGTGATCTCGGCGTCGACGTGGAGACCGTCGACAATGAGACGCCACCAGAGGAGACCGACGCGGACGGCTACGTCCTCTCCGGGGGCCCTGCCATGGACCGCGTCGGCTGCGCACCGGCGTATCTCACTGTGGACCAGCCGGTGCTTGGCATCTGTCTCGGTCACCAGCTGATGGCGACCGAACTCGGCGGTCGCGTCGCTTCGGGTGACTACGGCGGCTACGCTGATGTGACCGTCAGTATCGACTCGGCTGCGGACCCACTCGTGGGCTCACTGCATCCCGAAACGCGCGTGTGGGCGAGCCATGCCGACGAGGTTGTGGAGGTGCCGCCAGGCTTCGAGCGCACCGCAACGAGTGACATCTGTGACATTGAGGCAATGAGCGATACCGACCGCGACCGCTACGGCGTCCAGTGGCATCCGGAAGTCGCCCACACCGAACGTGGCGAGGAGTTGTTCGAGAACTTCCTGGCCCGCTGTCGGTAAGCGGTACTGTGCCGAGCCGCGCGCCGCAACTGGTTGAGCGTCGTGACCCTCGCCGAGGCTCGCTGTCTTTATCACTTACCAGGGGGAACCGGTTGTAATGACCGCGACACAGGGTGACCTGGCCTCGCTCTCGCGGTTTATTTTCCGCGCGCCAAGCTGGTACTCTAGTCTTGCCTTTGCGCTGTTCATCGCCGCGCTTGCGGGCGTCGCGGCGTTCGACTCCCGGTTCATTCTCGAGGATGCTTGGCAAGGCGTTTTCTTCATCGGCGTCCCAACGGTAGTCGCCAGCGGGCTCACCCCGTACGTGGACCGTCGACTGGGTGGCCAGCTCACGCCGAACCGAGCCTCGTTGCTCGCGTTAGTCTGTGAATTGTTGGTCGTGGGCGTACTCGTCGTCGCCGGTGTCGCAGCATTACTGTCGGAGCGCCTCGGCCAGGGATTCGTCTTTGATGCGCTGCTTGCTGCGCTGGCGGCGGTGTTCGCGCTTCGACTGCTCGTTGTCATGGCCGTCTCGCACCGATCTCCGCTGCGCGCGACCGTTCCCGCCAGTATTCAGACCGTCGCTGCCGCCGCCCTCTTGTTCGTCTACAGCGGGACCGCTCGCTTTCTCGAGATTGGCGGTCCCCTTGCGCGATCGTACCTTTCGCGACCCGAAGTCGCCCCCGACGAATTGCTCGTCATCATTCCGTCGGACTTCTTGCTGCTGGCGGGGATGTGCGTCCTCTACGCCGGGGCGGTAATGTTGTTCGTGTTCGTCATCGACCGGCCGTGGAAGCAGTCAATGGGTATTTCCGTTCTCGACTTCCTCCGAGGGTTTGTTGGTCACATCGCCGAGGGGACCCGCGAACTCGAGGGCTTCTTCGAAGATATCGGCGAGGAGGCGGTCGTCCCCGTCACTGTACTCTCCTTTCGCACTAACGCCGGCGAGAAGGCACGGTTTGTCCTTCCGATGATCCACCCTGGTCCCATGGGGGATATCGGCGGCGGTAACCTCCCGGAACGAGTCGCTCACCAGGCCGAAGGGGTGGCCTTTCCGCCGCACGCCACCGCAGGGCACGATTTCAATCTCGTCACCTCCCGAGAGGTGGACGCGCTGCTCGCCGCCGCCGAGCGGGCTGCTGACCGGCTTGAATTCCATGACACAGCGACTCGGAGCGTCCGCACGTCGGAAGGTGAGGCCACTCTGCTCGCGCAGGCATTCGGCGACGATGCCTTCATGACCGCGACCTACGCACCCGGCTTCGCCGACGACGTGGAGTACGCCGTCGGCCTCTCAGCACAGGCCGAGGCCCGCCAGGGCGGCCTTGAGAACGTGATGCTCGCAGACGCCCACAACTGCAATAACGGGCTCGACGGCGACGACCTCGGCCACGTCACTCCCGGCTCGAAGCGCTCGTTCGACATGATTGAGGCGGCCCGCGCCGCCGGCGAGGCGCTCGCTGACGCTGACCGACACCCGCTCGAACTCGGCGTCGCCTGGGACCGAACGCCATGGGAGCCACTCGATGGTATCGGCCCGCTCGGAGTGCGTGTCGCCGTCGCGCGCGTCGACGGTGGAACCACAGCCTACGTGCTTGTGGATGGTAACAACATGGAACCTGGGCTCCGAGACGCCCTCGTTGACCATCTCGAGCGGCGGGTCAATCACGCCGAGGTAATGACCACGGATACTCACATTGTCAACACCGTTGAGGCGTCAAACCAAGTCGGCGAGAACATCGACGGCGCCGACCTACGCGACCTTGTCGCCGACCTCGTCGACGAGGCGCTCGCCGACTGCGAACCCGTTGAAGCTGGGATGGCGACGGAGCGCGCCGAGGTGACGGTGTTCGGCAACGACCGCACCGAGGCACTCGCCTCCCATGCAAACGCCATGGTCCAGATGGGTGGCGCACTCGCAGCCGCGTTCATTCTCGCCGTTACCGCCGTCTCCGTTGTGCTCTTTTTTGTCACCTGACCGCCCGGACTGATCCGCAGTCAAGCGGCCGTTCTCTGCTACGACCCGGCATCGAACAGGTCGTCTACGGCCGATTGGGCCGCGAGTGCCGCGTCCTCGGCAACCTGTTCTTCATTGTCCGCGGCAGGGACGTTCAAATACACGTCTACATCAAGCACACCATCCTCGAAGCTGACGGTCACGTCGATGTCGCGTACGTCGCTCTGCTTGTACCGCGCGAAGACGAGCCCCTCGGCAGCTTCTGAGGCGGTCTTGACGACCTGCTCGTCGGTCGGGCGGATGTCGCCGTCAGTGTCGGTGTCGTTGCTCATATCCTGGCTGCGCGCTCACAAAGAAAGGTATCGTCGGCTTCGCTCTACGCGCCGCCGGCGCCCGGACCGCCCGGCCCCTGTGGGCCGCCCATTCCGCCCCCCTGAAGCATCTGCTGGAGTTCTTGCTGAAGGCTCTCGAACTGGTCTTGGACGCGCTGTTCCTGCTTTTCGAGGGTCTCGGTTCGGACCTCAAGCGATTCTACCTTCTCTTCAAGTGCCTCGTAAGCGTCGTCATACTCCGTGGCAACCAGTAGTTCTCCGACTTCGCGGTACATCTCGACGCCTTCCTCAAGATCGTCGAGCGCCTCCAGCGCGGTGCGCGACTCCTGTAGCGTTGTCTCGGCCTGCTGCTTCTGGGCAGCTACCTGCTGGGCCGTCTCCTGTAGATCCTGCAGTTCCTCGATTTTCTCCTGTGCTTCCGGCGGAAGGTTGCCCTGCATATCCTCGGCGACGTGCTACCGCCTCAAAAACCCCCGCTTTCGCCTACGACGCCTGCAACCGACTCGGCCACTTCCACGAGCGTCGTCCACGTGTTGAGCCCCGCACGCAGCGCCGTCACGTCGTCTGCCACGAGTTCAACGGTCACCGTGTCCCCTTTGCGGCTAAGCGTGGCTTCGGTGCGATCTCCCTCGATCTCGCCAATCTCGCGCTCAACGCTTTGCGCGACGACGGCCGCAGCTCTTGACGAAGCGTACTCGAAAACGAGCGTTGTCGCGTGCGGCCGACGGGTCACTTACTGAACGTCGATGGTCTTCACATCGCGGCTCCGTTCCTTCAGGAGCACGCGGTGGCCGCAGTACGGACAGCGGACGCCGCCGTACTCGTCGAGGCTGACGTCGCGCTTGCAGCGGGAGCACTTGTACATTATTCCTCGTCGGAGAGCGCCGCACGGAGCGATCGGCGGACGGTGCGGCCTGCGGGCGTCTCGGGACGGTAGGTGCCGCCGGCGAACTTGTGGCCACAGTAGCCACATTCCCAGATGGCGGTGCCCTGTCGTTCGACGCGGTCTTTCCCACACGATGGACAGACGTGGTCGGCGTTCGTATCTGCCTCGATCTCCGCGACGCGGCGACGGGCGACGCGACCGTAACGCGCGCCGAAGCGTCCGGCGCTGCCGGTCTTGCTCTTAGCCATAGTACCGGAACGGAGACGACTCGGAGGCTTAAACCCTGCGAGACACGCTCCGGGGGCCACGCGGCCTCGCTTTGGATGGTCGTGCAGCTACTCCTGCAGACCGGCCTCGCGCAGCGCCTCGTTCAGGTCGGCACGGACCCGCTCGCCTGTCTCGCGGTCGCCCGCCGTCGTGACGACGCGGTTCTCCTGTACCGAGGAACCGTCGCGGATGAGCATGCGGACGTTGCCGTTCTCGTCGGCGCGGGTCGCCTTCGCCCGCACACCCGACCGGCTGCCGGAGCCGCCGGCGTCGATCGGGCCGGGGATGATCTTCTTGACGTGGGGGTGCCCGCCGACGGTCCGGATAGCGCGCTGTCCGGCACGCTTGCCGATGAGCGTCGAGTGGCTCCCGCCAAGCTTCTCCGCGACTGGCTTGTCCACTACCTCCAAGGCCGGCTCGCCCTGTCGCTCGACGACGGCGGCCACGGCATCGTCGTCGGCGACGCGGTACAGCGGGTAGTGGAGTTCCGCGCGCACCGCGCTCACCACCGCGCGGTCGCCAGCGACGTACACCTCCTCTGGGCGCTTGCGGTGGACCTCGTCGGCGACGAGCCCGGCGAAGTTGCGCAGCTCGCGGGGTGCTTGTTCGGGGTCGTCCTCCGGGCTTGTGGTCACCGCGCGCTCAGCGACGACCTCGCCGTCGAGGAGACAGGTGACAGTCGCGCGGTCGCGCGCCAGCTCAAGGACCACGGCGTCGGCGTTCGGCGTCCGGCAGGTGAGACAGTAGTCTCCGGGTCGCTCAAGCGGCGTCCCACACTGCCGGCAGTCCATGCCTGACGGTGGCGCTCCCGGCGGATAAGCGACCCGAAGCGACCGAAGCCTTCAGGCCAGGTCGATGGGGTCCGTCTTCAGGTACTCGCGCAACAGCGTCGTCGCGTAGCTCCCCTTCGGCAGCGAGAAGGCGAACCGGAGCGGGTTACGCTCGACCGTGAGGTCGGTCGTCACGAGTACCGCCCGCCGCGTCCCCGCCGACGCGAGCTCGCCGGGGAGGTCGAAGTCGTCGCGCTCAAGCCCTACCTCCGCGAGCACGGCACGTTCGATCTCCCCCTGTTGGCCGTCGGCGAGTTCGGTGTCGGTACCGACGAGCGGCGCGGTGACGAACGCACGCCCTCGTTCAACATGGCGGTTCACAGTCTCGACGCGCCCGGGGTCAACGCGCTGGATGCGGTCCACGTCAGGGAGCCGGAGGCCCTCGGGTGCGTCCCGGTCGGCAAAACACACCACGTCGCCGGCGATCGCCCGGTCGAACGGAAGCCCCCGCGCCAGTCGTGCGGACAGCATCCGGTTGAACGCGTACGATTGGGCCGCGTGGATGAACAGGCGCTGGAGGTTCGAGGGGAGCCGCTCAAGCGCGGCGCGGTACGCCCGCTTGCCCTCGGCATCGGTTTCCGCGAGTCCCTGGAGCAGCGACCGCTCGTACCGTAGTCGCCCGGGGAGCAGTTCGGTCAGCGCGCCCCAGTCGTCGCCCCACCGCTCATCGACTGCGGCGCGCGCCTCGCGACTCTCGGCGGGCTCCGCCTCGCTTCGCGCGCAGACGTAGGTCCTGACCGCGTCCGCCCAGTCGCTGCGGAGGAGCGCGAGCCCGACCGCGTGGGTGACGGGTCGCGCGCTGCCGAACCGCTGCGGACCGAAGTAGTTCGGGACGCCGACATACGCGGCGTCGGCAGTCCCCACCGTGTCGGCCGCGCTAGTGAACGCCGCCAGCTCGGCGGTCACAGCAGCGGCGTTCGCCGGCGCGTCGGTGTCGGTCACAGTCACCTCGAAGGCGTTGCCGGCGAGATCGCCGAAGAGGACGGGACGGCCCACTCGACCTAGAAGCTCAATCTCTGCCTCGTCCAGCTTGACGCCCGCAAGCGCGTCGGGGTCGACACCCTCCACCGAGAACAGCTGGGTAGTGACGGCCCGTTTGTCCTTCGTGCCGGCCCACGAGACCCGCTCGCGGGAGATGCCCAGTTTCGACGCAAGCGCGCCGGCGAAGTCGTTGGTGTCCCAAGCGCGCAGCTCTGTCCGGAAGACGAGATGGGCGTAGGAGCCGGGGTCGGCGCCGAGCGGCTCCGGATCGACGGCCTCCAGTTCGCGCACTCGAAAGTCTTCTGGCGTTGCGCGGAGGCGACCGCCGGTGCCGGCGGCGTCGCTCGCGTACCATTCGACGCCGGTCTCGCGCTCGCGGGGGTGGCTCTCGCGCATCGGTTGTTCCGCGTTGGGGACCGCGTGGTAAAGCGGCCCCGTTTCGATCGACGGTGACGATTTCTCGCCGGTGAGAGTATCCGAAGGGGTTTTGGCCGCGCGAACGATGCTCGCTGGTATGACCGTGCCGTGGGCTGACTGGGATCACGTTGTGAAGCTCGACCCCGACAAGGAGCTGTACGGCGAGGAGAGCTTCGGCGACATCTGCGCGACCGGCACGGACGCGATCGAGATCGGCGGCACGCTCGGCATGACCGAGGAGAAGATGACCCGGTTCGTCGAACCCTGTATCGAGGCCTGCGCGGCCCATGACGTGGCTTGCTACATCGAGCCGTCTCACTCCGATGTGGTCATCCACGACGAGGAGCTCGACGGGTTCTTGGTCCCAGTCGTGCTCAACGCTGGCGACACGTTCTGGCTCACCGGCGCCCACAGTCATTGGGTGCGCGAGGACCGCGACATCGACTGGACGCGGACGTTCACCGAAGCGTATATTGTACTCAACCCAGACTCGTCGGTCGCTCAGTACACCGGGGCGGACTGCGATCTCGACGCTGATGAGGTAGCCGCCTACGCAACGGTGGCGGAACGAATGCTCGGCCAAGGACTCGTCTACGTGGAGTACTCGGGGACGCTCGGCGACCCGGAGGTCGTCGCCGCCGCCCGTGACGCGCTCGACGAGGCCACACTGTTCTACGGCGGCGGCATCGGCGACTACGAGGCCGCCTACGAGATGGGTCAGCACGCGGATACCGTCGTCGTTGGGGACCTCGCACACGACAAGGGCGCCGACGCCGTGCGCGAGACCGTCGCAGGCGCCCGAGCCGGGGCAGCGACGACAGCGGGCGCGAGCGCGGGACCGACGGAGTGATCAGATGACGCGTGGCCGCGACGCGAGACCGTGTCGTCTTGGACCCCACAAGTTCTTGCTGCCGGCCTCGCTGGATGGGAGCGAATGAGCGTCATTGTTGAGTACGCCCTCGCGCCACCGAACCTGACGCTCGCGGAAACGTTTGCGACCGTTGACGTGCGGCTGTCCATCGAGCGGACGGTCGGGACCGACCCGTCGGAACCGGTGCTGTTCACCTGGGTCGAGACCGACAGGTTCGACGCCTTCGAGGCGGCGATGGAGGCGGATCCGACGGTGGCCGACCCGACCGTGTTGAGCCGCAGCGACAAGCGGCTCTACCGCCTCCAGGTCACGGGCGAGGCGCCCGTCGTCACCTACCCGGAGATCGTCCGGCTCGGCGGCCGACGCCTCAAGGCCCGCTACGAGGACGGCTGGTGGCACGCGCGGACCCGATTCCCGGACCTCCCGTCCTTCGAGACGTACAGGCGCTATCTGGAGGCCAACGGCGTTGAACACCGGGTCGTCAGCCAGTACGCCGCCGACGGGACAGACCGCGAGTTCGACGGGCTCACCGACGCCCAACGCGAGACGCTCGCGCTCGCGTACCGGCGCGGTTACTTCTCCGTGCCGCGCGAGGTGACGGCTACGGAGTTGGCCGACGAACTCGGCATCTCGAATCAGGCGGTGAGCGAGCGGCTCCGGCGAGGCTACGCCCGGCTCGTCGAACGGGGGATTGGACCGTGACCGCGTCGGGGCGGGTGGTCGGCCGATGAGCGTGGTCCTCGAGTACGCCTTCCGGTCGTCCGAACTCGTGCTCGCGCCGACGCTCGCGACCGCTGACGTCCGGCTTGAGGTCGAGGGCGTGACCTCGCCCGAACCGATCCACCCACACGTGTTCGTGTGGGCGGCTGGCGACGTCGACGGGTTCGAGTCAGCGATGGCCGAGGACCCGACCGTGGCCAACCCCCAGTGTCTGAGCGATCACGGCGACCGCCGGCTCTACCGTGTCACCGCCACTGACGCCGTCGAAACCGTCCTCTACCCGCTGTGGGTCGAACTCGGCGGCGAGGGGCTGGAGGCGATCCACGAGGACGGCTGGTGGCACTCGCGGGTCCGATTTCCCGACCGCGAGTCGGTCGCCACGTATCGCGACCGGCTGGACGACCACGGCGTCGAGTTCCGGCTCAAGGGCCTCTATGAGGACAGCGACGCGGAACCAGCGGTCCAGGTGTCGCCCGAACAGCGCGAGGCGCTCGCGCTCGCGTACCGGCGCGGTTACTTCTCCGTGCCGCGCCAGGCATCGACCGCGGAGTTGGCCGACGAGCTCGGTATCTCGACGCAGGCGGTGAGCGAGCGGCTCCGGCGAGGCTACGCCCGGCTCATCGAGTCGCACCTCGCATTCGACCGCGTGGACGCGGACGAGTAACACGCGCTGCCGGGGAAGGACGGCGCTTAAGTCGGGGACGCGAGAACCCGAGGGTATGGAAGAACGCACGTACGCGGCGAACGCGACCCCCGGCGAGACGGCCACTGTCGCCGGGTGGGTCCACGAGTTGCGCGACCTCGGCGGTATCGCCTTTCTCATCGTCCGGGACACGACCGGGAAGATCCAGGTCAAGCTCGAGAAAGAGGAGATGGCCGACGAGCTCGTCGAGACGGGGCTAGACGCCAGCCGAGAGTCCGTGGTCCGCGTCGTCGGCGACGTGAAGGAGGAGCCACGCGCGCCCACCGGCGTCGAGGTCGTCCCGACCGAGATCGAGGTCGTCGCCGCCGCGGAGACGCAGCTGCCGCTCGACCCCTCCGGGAAGGTCGGTGCCGAGCTCCCGACCCGACTGGACAACCGGACGCTCGACCTGCGGCGTGAGGAGGCGAAGGCCGTCTTCGAGATCCGCGCCGAGGTGCTGCGGGCCGCCCGCGAGGAGTTCCGCGCGTTCCACGCGACCGAGATCAACACGCCGAAAATCGTCGCCACGGGCACCGAAGGCGGCACCGAGCTGTTCCCGATCACCTACTTCGGGAAAGAGGCGTTCATGAATCAGTCGCCGCAGCTGTTCAAACAGCTGATGGTCGGCTCCGGCCTCGAACGCGTCTTCGAAATCGGCCCCATCTTCCGTGCGGAGGAGCACAACAC
>CAYZJQ010000025.1:0-9745 GCA_964478805.1 uncultured Halobacteriales archaeon
GGCAAGGCGACCTGTGCAGTGCTGTATGGCCGGGATGTATGTGAACTGGATGCACGATCCACAAGCAGTAAGGGGCGACTGCATCGGCGAGTATTCGGGAGATGACGCTGGGTCGGGGGGACCAGCGGCACACGCTCGCTGTCCTCGCTCGTGTGCTGCAGGACAGTTGGGTCACAGGCTCGAAACGGGCGACGAACAGGTGTACAGCTACCGATATCAACTCGCCAGTAGGCGAGTCGGAGACAGCAGCACCAGCGCCAGCGCCGCACGCCCACGTGTGGCAACGTCACAGAATCGACACCCGCGCTGATCTAACCCGGCACAGGAGTTTGCAGCAAAAGGGGATGGCCGACTGAGCGGAGCGTGTCAATTAGTCGGCTCAGTTGGAGGCAGCATCGGCTGAGGAGTCAGTGTCCGCTGTCGTGATCGGCGCAAATCGCGTCACCGTCACCGCATAGTGCACCTCACAGTCCGGACAGCGGACGAGATCGGTGCGTTCCCCCCCGTCCCCATCGGGGGTCAGTGTGACCGTGGCCCCACAGTCGCATCCGAAGTTCACCGTTGGTTTTTTTCCGCGTAATAGTGCCAATGAATTGGCATATAACTCTGCCGATGTATGCTTTTCACGCATAATTAAACTGCTATTCACGGAGAATTTACGAGATACGAGACGAGCAGCACCGTCGGTGACCAAGTGGCCAGAGCTTGAGCGCACACACTGTGGATACTATGGCCGGTGAAGTATCTGAGACAGGTCACCAGAATCGATGCGATTTACGCGACGATTGTCCTGAACGTCGGTGTGAGGTCACTAAATAGCTCAGCGTGTGCTTCGTCGAGCAGGTGTTCGTGCTCGGTGATGTACTCGATCACCTCGCCGTGCGGTTGGGCAAGCCGATAGTACGCCTGGTTGGCGTTGGAGTGCGCCTGGGTGAGTATGCCCATTCGTTCCATGGCGATGAGACGGCGCGCGGTCTCAGCGGTTTCCTGAGGTGCCGCGCCCGGTGGCATGGCATCAGCGGCGGTCCAGTAGTCGTCGGTTGCCTGTTCGACACTCATCACCCGGACGAGCGTTCGGAGACACCGAGTTCGGCGCATGGGCCGCACCGTCTCCAGCCACCTCATCCGCCGTCGACGACCCGCGACAGCACGGGAGTTCGATGCCCTGGTCGTTCTCTGCTTCAACATGGCGGTGGACCGCGGAGAAGGGAAGGCCGCGCCCCTCACAAAGATCGGCGATATACTCAGACGCCGGCTATCCCTCGATGGTGATCGGCGTGTAGTCGATCTCGACATCCCCGTCGGCTGGGGGGTCATACTCACCGGCAGCGACCGGACACGCTTCGTCACGGCTCAGGAGGAGGAAGTACTGGCCACCATCTGATTTGGCGGTCGCGACGGCCTCCTCGCGCGCGTCACACGTCTTCGAGAGGTAGATAACTGATTTCCCGCCAGTGAGGTCCTCACGAGCGTCCCAGCGCGTACTGGCGATGGCGTAGCTCTTGCCGAGGGAGGTAGGCGCGTCAACGACCCGGGCGTCCCCATGGCGAAGGACATCGGCGATCGTATCGAACAGCTGGTCGCGAGCCTGCTCAGTGGTCGGCCACTCGAGCCCGCGCTGTTTCGCGAGTCGGCGCCGGTCGTCGGGCGACAGCCGGTCGAGCTGTCGAAGGAGAAGCGTCGAGATGGGCGCCACATAGGTGGTCTCGCGTGCCTGCGGCCCTTCAGCGAGTGCCGCGTTGGGTTTCTTCGGTCGAGGCAGCGTAGTCGGAATCCCCGCCCATGAAGGCCGCTGCAGAGATGCCGGTTGTCTCCGGTGCGGACGGCTCGTGCGCTTCAGCCGGGAGTGACTCCGATTCGGAGCCATCGGAACGATCGCGGTGTTGGTCAGGGGAGTTTGGGGTCCCGGGGTGATGTCGCTCGCAGAGGCTGTGTGGATGTGGATTGACCCGTGGTTCGTGACAGTACGGAAGTGTGCACTGCTCGTTGACGGGTAAATGAGCGTTTGAGTCTTCACTCGATTTTTTACCCACCGTGAGTTGGGTATGAGTGCAGCCTTCCCGGGCTGTACTTCTTACTTCAGAGGTATCGTTTCCCCCCGATGCCTCTCGGAGAATCTCGTCGACCAGTTGTTGGTGGTCAGGGCCGAGTCTGAGCGCAGCGAGAATCTCTCACCGGTCGGCGTCGGGATTACCGGCGAGATACGCACTCACACGTGCGCGGACGCTGTCGCTCACGCTGAGACACCCCTTGATTTCGACTGTGGGTGTGATTCAGATGCTCCTGAAGGGCTATCTGAAGAAGGACAGGCTAATAGATGGGAGTGGCATACCAGTTTCCATGCCCAAAATAAGCGTGGAGATTCCGGGAGAGCTACTCGCCGACCTCGACGAGCACGTCGGCGACGACGGAAAGTACGTCAACCGGAGCGACGCTATCCGCGCGTCCATTCGCAAGAACCTCGATATCTTAGACGAGATCGACGCCCGGCACGGGCGGTTGGAGCCCGATGAGTGAGCGGCAGGCGACGCTCCCGCTTGGCGCAACCGTACTCGCGGCGCTGTTCGTCACGGCGCTGGTCACCGCACAGGTGACGGCTGCGAAGGTGCTTGCCTTTTCATCACCAGTCGCACTCCCGTTCACCGGGAGCACGCTCATTCTGCCCGGGGCGGCGCTGGCGTACGCGCTCACCTTTTTCGCCTCAGACTGCTATACAGAGCTGTATGGCAAGCGCGCGGGCCAGCAGCTCGTGAACGTCGCGTTCGTAATGAACTTCGTGCTACTCGCGCTTGTTTACTCGACCATCGCCGCGCCGGCCGCCGGATCAAGCATCGATCCGGGACAGTTCGCGGCCGTACTCGGCGCCTCCACGAACATCGTTGCCGGCTCATTGGTCGCGTACCTGCTATCACAAAACTGGGACGTGTACGTATTCCACGCTATCCGCGAGGTGACCGGTCGCGAGCGGCTGTGGCTCCGCAATCTCGCGTCGACCGCAAGTTCACAGGCCATCGACACGGTTGTTTTTGTCGGGATCGCTTTTTATTTTCTGCCGCGAACCGTCGGGATCGGTCCGCAGCTCCCCACGAACGTCGTCCTCGGGCTGATGATCGGCCAGTACGCGCTTAAACTCGTCATCGCCCTCGTCGACACACCGTTCGTTTACCTCGTCACCAACGCCGTCCGTGCGCGCGAACCCGGCCACGAGGACCCGATCATGGGTTAATCAATCGACACGCTCGGCGAACCCGAAGCGCGGTTTTATGTCGGCGACGCGGACCCGCAGCGTCTCTCCTGTATTCGCGCCGGCCACGAACAGCGTAAACCCCTCCACTTTCGCGATGCCGTCACCCTCGCGCCCCTCGTCGACGATCTCCACCTGGAGTTCGTCACCCTCTCGGACCGGTGCCGTGAGCCGGCCCTTCGCAACGAGATAGAGTTCGGAAGAAGCGTCTCGAGAGGCGTCAGGATGAATCGTCCGGACGTACTCGAACTCGCGATCCATCTCCGCCCGGAGTTCGTCGATGTCGGGCCCGTCGAACGCCTTTACCGCGAGGTCGCCGCCGGACGCGAGTAGCTCCAGAGCGGTCTCAAACGCCTGTCTGGCGAGGTATACTGACCGGGCATGGTCGAGGCTGTACTCGCCGGTCATGTTCGGCGCCATATCGGAGACCACAACGTCGGCCTCACCGACCCGCTCAACCAGAGCCGCTCGGGTCTCGTCGTCGGTCATGTCGCCACGAACCGTCTCCACACCGTCGAGTTCCTTGATCCGCTGGAGATCGACTGCGACAACGGTTCCCTCCTCGCCGACCTGTTCGCGGGCGACCTGTGACCAGCCGCCCGGGGCCGCCCCGAGATCGACGACGGTGTTGCCCGGCCCGAATAGTCCAGCAGCCTCGTCGAGTTGCTTGAGCTTGTACGCGGAGCGAGCACGGTATCCCTCCTGTTTCGCCCGGTTGTAGTACTCGTCTTTGCCAGTCATACGCCGCTCACCGCGCCGGGTGGCGCCTGTACAGACAGAACGGGCGAATTTATGTTCATAGAGGACTGGACGCTACGAACCCGGAAAGGTACATCGGATGAGCTGGCAGCTGACTCGCGTTCGCTCTTGCCGGAGACACGTTCGGCAGTGTTCGCTGTGATCGGGTGAAAGCAAAAGCACAAACGAAATAAAATACGACTATTAAGCAGTCATGCATACTTTTTTAGAACTATAATGCCCAGATACTGTCATCGAAAACCAATAATATTATATGATTGGACGATACTGTTCGGAGTATAGAAAACCGATGTCAAGCAGATCACTCGCAACGGCGGTCGCGCTGTACCACAGCCGTACGCTCACCCTCGACCAGGCCGCGACCTACTGTGGTCGCTCGACCGATCGACTGCTGGCCGAAGCGCAGGCCTGCTCGCTCCCTGCCTGCGAAGAGTCGAGTGGGACGACTCGCGCTGCCGACTGATCCTCTCGGCCTCGGCCCTCCATGTTTGCTTTACTCCAAGACGAGCACGTGCCTGTCGAGCGTGCCGTGTACCGGTCTGGTAAAGCGTGACTCCACGGTCCATCCCGCTTCGTTGGCGGCCTCGTCCCATGGCCGGTCCGCAACAACGACGCCCCTGCGAGCAACCCGGTACGCTTCGGCGAGCGCATCAGCTACCAGCGCGTCGAGCGACTGACCGGTGATTTTCGACTGACGACCATACGGCGCGTCGAAGACGACACAGTCGACCGCGTGGGTGCGGAGCGGGAGGCGGGTCGCGTCGGCGCGGGCCGTCGCGAACTCACCAGGAATGGGGAGTCCGGCGACGCCAGTATCATCAAGGAAGTGTGCGAGGTTCTTGCGGGCGCCGCGGGCCATTTTCCACTGAGCGTCGGTGCCAAGCACGTCGGCGCCGACGAGGCCAGCTTCGACAAGGAGGCCACCAGTCCCGCACATCGGGTCGAGGATGCGCCGACCGGGCCGCGCGCCGGCAACATTGGCGACCGCTCGGGCCAGCAATGGATCCATGCTCCCGGGCTGAAAGAAGGGCTTGTCCGTAGGCAGTCGCGATCCAAAATCGCGCACGGACTCGACGACAAGCCAGCCGAGTGCGACGATTGGGCCGTCCTCGTCGACGGCGAACAGTGCCCGCAGTTCGTGGTCCGGGTCGTCAAGATCCACGGTAAACCCCTGGTCAACGAGAACGCCACCCAGTTCACGCTCGGCGGTCTGTGTGGACACGTCGGTCCCCCCGTGTACGTTGCGAGCTCGGACGGCGACGCTCCCCTCGCGGGCAATCCCTGTGGACTCAAGTAGCGTGACCGCCGTGGCAACGCCGCCGTCGGTAGTTCCAATCAGCTCGCTTGCCGCGTGAGTGTACGCGAGCCCGCGGACCCGATCGGTGACGGTGTGGGCGGTCGCGAGCCCGGCCGCGAGCCGCTCGACACCGGCACAGGCGCTGGCGGCCTCGCGGGCCGCAAAGGCGTCGTCCTCGCCACCGAGTTCGAGCAGGTACACGCTTGCGCTGGGCGGCGCGCAGAAAAGAAGCCGGCGGTGCTGGCCCGACCTTCACGTTTCCCGACACGTCGCGCCTTTACACGTACCTTTATAAAGGTTAAATACGTGTTTTAAGCCGAACGATGGACGACCCCAAGGAGACTATCAACATCGAAAACGTGGTCGCCTCGACCGGCATCGGCCAGGAGCTGGACCTCCAGTCTGTGGCGATGGACCTCGAGGGCGCCGACTACGACCCCGAGCAGTTCCCCGGACTGGTCTACCGGACCCAAGACCCTAAATCGGCGGCGCTCATCTTCCGCTCGGGTAAGATCGTCTGTACGGGCGCGAAGTCGACCGACGATGTCCATGAGTCGCTCCGAATCGTCTTCGATAAACTCCGCGACCTGAACATCGAGGTGGAGGACGAACCAGAGATCGTCGTTCAAAACATCGTTACCTCGGCGGATCTCGGCGTTAACCTGAACCTCAACGCTATTGCGATTGGTCTCGGGCTGGAGAACATCGAGTACGAGCCCGAACAGTTCCCCGGGCTGGTCTACCGGCTTGACGACCCGGACGTCGTTGCGCTGCTGTTTGGCTCTGGCAAGCTCGTCATCACCGGTGGTAAACAACCCGTCGATGCGGAACACGCCGTCGACAAAATCGTCTCCCGGCTCGAGGAACTCGGCCTCCTCGGGAACTGAGCGGCCTGCCGGCTCCGGCGCCTCGCGACCGCCACGTACAAAGCTGCCCCACGTCTCCCTCGGAGCATGGACCCCATTCCGCTCCAAAGTCTTACCGGCGGGGGGTTGTTCGCGCTCGTCGTCACGTTTCTTCTCACGACGTTGTTTTACGCCGTTACGCTCCATCTCGCAGCCACGTTCTTTATCGGCGACGTACCCTCACAACGAGCCGCTTACGCGGCGCCGGTTCCGGCAGCAGTCTCGATTCTCCTCCAGCAGTACGGGCAGAGTGGCGGGCTGCTCGGGCTAGATGCCTCGTTGCTCGTGGGGATCGCCGTCGCCGCGACGCTGATCGCCGACCTACTAGCCGTGAGCTTCGTTTACCGGCTAAAGTTCCGGTCCGCTGCGCCCGTCGTTCTGTTGCATTTCGCGTTCGCTGCCGCGCTTGGCATCGCACTGGGCAACCTGCTGGGCGTACTGTGATCCGGGCAGGGCTATTCAACGAGCCGCTCGATTTCCGTTACAAGAATGTCGCTCGCGCCGGCCTCTTTCAGTCGTGTGATTGTCTCGAACACGTCACGCTCGTCGACGACAACGTGGACAGCGACGAGCTCGCCGGCGCCGTTGTCGATGTCCATGACTGTCGGCCCGCCCATCCCCGGAATGACGGCCTCGATTTCGTCGAGCGCCTCGCTGGGGGCGTTCATCATCAGGTAACGCTTCCCGTCGGCCGCGAGGACAGACTCAAGTGCGGTAGCGACCTGTCGGACCTTCGGGTCGTCGGCGACGTCGGGCGCGGCGAACAGCCGCACTGACGATGCGAGCACCTCGTCGACCACGGCAAGGCGGTTCATTCGCAGCGTTGTTCCCGTCGAGGTGATGTCGATGATAGCGTCGGCGATCTCGACGTGCGGGGTGAGTTCGGTCGCTCCGGATACTTCAACGATCTCGGGGGAGACGGCAGTCTCAGCGAAGTAATCGGCCGCGATGTTGGGAAACTCCGTTGCGACGGTGCCGTTAACCAGGGCGTCGACGCCGTCGACGTCGCCGTTTTCCGGGGCCGCGAGGACAAGGCGACACCGCCCGAAGTCAAGATCCAGTAGGTCGACGAGGTCGACACGCGACTCCCTCACCTGGTCAAGGCCGGTGATACCGAGCGCCGCGGCCCCGTCGGCAACGTACTCGGGGATGTCTGCGGCACGCGCGAAGAGGACGGAGACATCCGGATCGACGGTGTCGGCGTAGAGCTTCCGATCTGCTCCCGCTTGAATGTGGAGTCCTGCGCGTTCGAGCAGGTTGACGGCAGGGTCGTGGAGGCGGCCCTTGTTAGGCACGGCGATGCGCATGGCGAGGGATTCCGGCCGGGGGGTCTTCGACCTGTCGACCCGGTTCGTCCAGCGGGGCCGGGTCACAGACGAACCGTGGAGTTTTGTCCCGGCCGACCGACCGCCCAGCATGACACTGCTCATCGCCGGAGGGCGCGTCCTCCGACCTGACCACCGCGTCGAACGCGCGGACGTTCGCGTTGATGATAACGGGACCATCGTGGCCGTGGGTGATCTTGACCGACGTGACACCGACCAATACCTCGACGCGAGCGGTGGCCTCGTCATGCCGGGATTGGTAAACACGCACGGCCACGCCGCGATGACCCTGTTGCGGGGGTACGTTGACGATAAGCCCCTGGAGGCGTGGCTTGAGGAGGACATCTGGCCGGTTGAGGCTGCCCTCGAACCGAGGGACATCGCCGCCGGAACGCGGCTGGCCGCCGTCGAGATGGCCAAGTCCGGGACGACGACGTTCGCAGACATGTACTTCGAGATGGACGAGGTGGTCGACGCCGTCCGTGAGGCGGGACTCCGGGCACGGGTGGGCCATGGTGTCGTCACCGTCGGAAAGGATGAAGCGGCTGCCCGCGAGGACTTCGCTGAGTCGCTCGCCGTCGCGCGCGAGCACGACGGCGCTGCTGATGGTCGAGTCACGACAGCGGTGATGCCCCACGCCCCCCATACCGTCGACACCGACCTGCTCGCGGAGTTCGCCGCAGAGGCCCGCGCCGAGGGGTTCCCTCTTCACTTCCACTTCAACGAGACGGACCAATACGTCGAAGCGATCAAGGCCGAGACCGGCCAGCGCCCGGGCACGTTCGCGGACGAGCGAGGCTTGTTCGACGAGACGACATGGGTCGCACACGGCGTGCATCTCTCCGACGGCGAAGTCGATCTGCTCGCCGACCGTGGTGTCGCCGTCGCTCACTGTCCGGCGTCGAATATGAAGCTCGCCTCGGGGATGGCACCGGTCGAGCGGCTTCGCAGGGCCGGGGTAACGGTTGCGCTCGGCACCGACGGAGCAGCTTCGAATAACGATCTCGATATGTTTGGCGAGATGCGTGACGCTGCGATGGTCGGTAAGCTCGCGACCAAGGATGCGAGCGCAGTCTCCGCCGAGGCGGTCGTTGAGATGGCCACGCAGGGAGGGGCTGACGCGCTCGGGCTGCCAGTTGGTCGCCTCGAGGTCGGCGCGCCCGCAGACCTCGCTGTCGTCGATCTCGGTGCGGCTCACCTCACACCGGCACACGACCCCGTGAGCCATCTCGCGTACGCAGCCCGGGGCAGCGACGTGCGCCACACCGTCTGCGATGGACAGGTGCTCGTGCGCGACGGCGACATGCTGACGCTTGACGAAGCCGCGGTGCGCCAAGAGGCGGGCGAGCGCGCTCGTGCGGTGGTCGAACGGGCAGCGTAAGCGAGCGGGCGAGAAGTCGTTTTAAACGCTTTAGCCGTGTCTACAGGCCGCCGTCGGGACCGTGTGAACTAGCTGAACGGGGCGAACGGGGCGAACGGGGCGAACGGGGGCTCCCGTTTACAGGTGTCTCACTGATAGAGGAGAACAGATGACCCGAAACTCCAGGCTGTTTGCGCTGATCGGAGCGGTGATGCTCGTCGTGAGTGTCCTCGCACCGGCTGTGTCGGCCGAGGCCGCAACGGCGGCTGCGGCCGGCAACACCGGTCTCGGTGTAGATGTAACTCAGGAGGGCGACGGCGTCACCGTGTCGGTGATAAAAAACGATACCGGCGTTGAGGGTGCGAACGTGACCGTCGAGCCCGTTGGCGAGAACGCCACCTACGAGGACGCAGGCAACTACACGACCGACGACGAGGGGGTGGTCGAACTCTCCGCACCGGAGGAGAACGTCACCGTCGCGGTGACGGCTGCCTACGAGAACGAGACCGCCAACACGACGGTTGCATTGGTTAACGAGACATTCGTGGAAGAGAACGAGACCGACGCCTTCGGTCAGGAGGTCGCCGCGTACATCGAGGCACTCCTCTCAGGCAACGAGACCGCCATCGGTCCGATGGTCTCCGACTTCGTGACAGGGAACAACCCCGGCGCGGACAACCGACCCGACCATGCCGGTCCGCCGGAGGACCGTGACGACTACGCAGACGACGGGGACGCCAACGAGACCGACGGCGACGAGCAGGGGCCCCCAGAGGATGCCGGCCCGCCGGAAGACCGTGACGACGACGCAGACGACGGTGAAGACAGCGACCGCGGCCCGCCGGAGGACGCCGG
>CAYZJQ010000025.1:9845-11325 GCA_964478805.1 uncultured Halobacteriales archaeon
TGACGACATTTCTTTCGCGTGCTCGCGGCGTTCGAACGGTAGCGTTTAGGACGCTTCGCCCATCGTAAGCGTATGAGCGAAGCCACCGACGCCGGGCTCGGGTCGATCACGACCCGACTCGACGACCCCGAAGCGGCCGCCGCCGAAGGACACCGCAAGATCGAGTGGGCGCGCGAGCATATGCCCATCCTCGCGGAGTTGCGGGAGACGTTCGAGGTCGAGCAGCCGCTTGCCGGTCAAACAGTCGGGATGGCGATGCACGTCGAGGCGAAGACGGCCGCGCTGACTGAACTGCTTGCCGACGGCGGCGCGGAGGTCGCCATCACGGGCTGTAATCCGCTCTCGACACACGACGACGTGAGCGCGGCGCTCGACGGCCACGAACGCATCACCTCCTACGCCGAGCGCGGCGTCGGCGACGATACCTACTACGCGGCCATCGAGGCTGTCATCGGCCACGAGCCGACGGTCACCGTCGATGACGGGATGGACATGATCGCTGCCATCCACCAGAACCACCCCGACCTCGTCGACTCCATCCTGGGTGGCTGCGAGGAAACGACGACCGGCGTTCACCGACTGCGCGCGATGGACGACGACGGCGAGCTCCGCTACCCTGTCTTCGCCGTTAACGACACCCCAATGAAGCGGCTGTTCGACAATGTTCATGGCACTGGCGAGTCCGTCCTCGCTAACATCGCGATGACGACGAACCTCTCCTACGCGGGAAAAACGGTCGTCGTCTCGGGATACGGCGACTGTGGTCGTGGCGTCGCCAAGAAGGCGAAGGGGCAGAACGCCCACGTGATCGTCACCGAGGTCGAGCCGCGGCGGGCGCTCGAGGCCCACATGGAGGGATACGAGGTGACGACGATGAAGGAGGCGGCCAAGCGCGGCGACGTCTTCGTCACGACCACGGGGAACCGCGACGTCATCACCCGTGAGCACTTCGAGCAGATGGCCGACGGCGTGTTGCTCGCCAACGCTGGCCACTTCGACGTTGAGGTGAACCTCGACGATCTCTCCGAGCTGGCGGTCGCCGAGCGCGACGCCCGCGACGGCGTCCGTGAGTACGAACTCCCGGACGGTCGGCGGCTGAACGTGCTCGCGGCAGGTCGGCTGGTGAACCTCGCCTCGCCGGTGGCGATGGGCCACCCCGTTGAGGTGATGGATCAGAGCTTTGGCATCCAAGCTGTCGCCGTCCGCGAGTTGGTGGAGCGCGGCAACGAGTACAACGCGGGGGTGCATGAGGTGCCCGACCGCCTCGACCGTGAGGTCGCGGAGATCAAACTCGCCGCCGAGGGCGTCGAGATCGACGAGCTCTCCGCGGCTCAGCGCGAGTATATGGGGTCGTGGGACCACGGAACCTGAGCAGCCGGGACGACAGGAGGGGCCACTCGGAGCCCGACGTCCCCGAGCCGGCCTACGCCGCGCTGGCGCGGCCGGCACCGACGAGCAGCGTCGCCCCGCCCAGCCACCC
>CAYZJQ010000025.1:11425-23420 GCA_964478805.1 uncultured Halobacteriales archaeon
ATACTCAACCCCGGTTGCTGTCTCACCCCACGAGGGATCCGGAACGCGGTCGATCGACTCGGCCTCGTACGTTGCAGTGTATCGGTACGAACGTTCCGGCCCGGCAGGGTAGAGCCACGCCCCATTGGCGAGGAACAGCAGTCCCACGACGACGAGGAGGGCGGCGCGGGTCTCAGGCTTCATGCCCGGCGGTGCGGCGCTTCTCGACAAGTGCCTTCAGGCTCCACTACCGCCCGGCTCTCCCGCCGTTTAAGCCGCTCGCCGTCCGAACCCGAGTAGATGGTCGACGCGAACTCGAAGGGGAACCGTCGCGAGCGGGAACTCGTCAACCTGCTCGACGAGCGTGGCTTCGCCGTGATGCGTGCGCCCGCGTCAGGGGCCGCGACGGACCGCGAGCTGCCGGACGTGCTCGCGGGCAACGGCGACCGCTTCTACGCCATCGAGGCGAAGTCGTCGTCAGGCGACCCGATCTATCTCACCGGCGAGGAGGTGGATGCGCTGGTGTTCTTCGCGCGGAACTTCGGCGCGAAACCACGGATCGCTGCGCGGTTCGACCGCGAGGACTGGTATTTCTTTCACCCCGGCGACCTCCACGTCACCGACGGCGGGAACTATCGGGTGAAGCGCGAGACGGCGCTCGCCGACGGCATCGACGTCGCCGAGCTCGTCGGCGATTCCGAGAAAGTCACGCTCGACGAGATTGCGGTCGACGAGCCGGATGAGGACCGGCTCGACGTGCTACGAGCCGTCGCCTCGGGCGCGCTCTCCCCGGAGGAAGCCGTCGAGATGTTGTAGTTGGCGGTCGCTCGGGAGCGAGCGAAACGCCTTACTCGGCGAGCCGCGATTCACGATACTGTGCCGCGCTTCGAGTACCCCTGTCCAGGCTGTCGCACCCGCACAAACCTCCACAACGCGGACTGTGACTTCGACGGCGTCCGTTGGACGGACATCGAGGCGGCCTACGTCGACCTGCTTGCGTACCTCTCGCGGGAGCCGATGACGGAGGCGGAGCTGCGCGCGGCAATCGACGACTGGGGTGGCCTCCACGCCGCAGCGCTTTCGCGGCTGCGCGGCGACCAGCGCGTCGATGACGACGACGGTGAGTTGGAGCTGCTCGACGCCGAGACGTACAAAGAGCGAGTGACTCACCCGACGATGGAGCCGCTGAAAACCATTTACGAGCGGGGAAGCGTCCACGGCGCTCACGACAATGCCGTCTTCGCCTTGGTCGCCTTCTACGAGATGGTCGGCCTCTCCTGGGAGGAAACCCGCGAGCAGATGCTAACGTGGCTCGAGGAGTCGGGAACCTGGGCGCGCGGCGGCTTCGAGGAGGCGTCGCCCGAGGAGCTGGTCGATTCAAAACGCCACGTGTACGAGCGCGGCTACGGCTGGAAGCAGGCGGGCGAGGAAGCGAAGAACGTCATCGAGCGCCGGCTCGGCTGAGTCGGGAGCGCGGGCAGTTCAGGCTCAGTCGCTCTGGATGCGAGGGGCCAACATATAGGTTACCTGACCGTTTCCCTCGGCAATATCGAAATGCATCTTGACAGGGAACTCCTCGCCAAGCTCCATCGTCACCTCGGCATCGGAGGGGATGGCTTTGTTCATGTCCTTCAAGTAATCGAGCGAAAAAAGCGAGCGGGCATCGCCCGGAGTCAGGGCGATGAGTTCGTCGGTCGTGAGTTCAAGATGGACATCGTCGGTGTCACCCTCGGCATCAACGTAGAACAGTTCGTCGCCGGCGTCGACGCCGAGCGCGATGTGGTCGGAGACCATGTCGGCTGCTTTGACTGCGCGGGCGATGTCGGCCCCTTCGATGACGACCTCGGCGGGGAGGTCGAGGTCGGGAAGGTCTGGCTCCTGGCGGATAGAGTCCGGGTCGATTAGGGCGAGCGTCCCCTCAAGTCCCTCTATCTGAACGTGGAGTTTCCGGGTCTCTTCGTCGAGTTCGAGCTGGACGAGCTGCCCGGAGTCGGCCATCCCGACAAACTCCTCGAGTCGGGAGAGGTTCACGCCGATGACGCCGCCGTCGGTCTCGTATGACTCGAACGCCGCCGCCGCCAGCGAGAGATCAACCATTCCGACGTTGGCCGGATCGACGGCACGGATAGCAAGGCCGTCCTCCTCCAAGCGGATCTTACATTCATCGACGAGCACGCTCACCGAGTCGAGCGCGTCGCCGAGCGTCTCGGCGCTCACGATAGCCTTGAACATGTTGCCGGCGGTACGAAAGCGCAGGATAAAAACGCTCCCGTTCGAGGGCCTCACGCGGCCGTGGCAGCCGTCCCAGAGGCCGACAGCGCTTGGGCGTTCACGCCCGTTGTCGGACCACTGTCTGTCTGAGATGGTCCGAGAACGAAACGGCACAGCAGGCTGCCGTCCGGTCCGAGCCACGGCGGACCGCCGGCCGCGCGTAGAGACCGCTTGGCGAACGCAGCGAGCAGCACCGACACTGGCCCGAGAGCCACGGCTACACACGGTTCGTCGAGCGAGCTAACCGTGAGTGGTTGGACCACTCGGCGGGGACTCAAGCGTCGGCGGGGCGGCCTATCGCGGCGAGCAGATGGCCGAGGTGGACGCGATCGCTCGTCGATTCCGTAAGGTCGAAATCAACCTCGCCGGCCAGTCGGTAGAGTTCGGCGAGCTGGCGGCCGTCGTAGCGCGACCGGCCGACGCGAAGCACGTCCGCGAGAATCTCCTCGCCGTCGTATCCTTCGTCGTAAATGAGGTCGTCGAGGTAGGAACGCGCCTCCTCGAAGTCGCTCGTCTCGGCGGCCTCAAGCATCGCCGCGACAGTGTCGTCGTTGCCGATGCTCCCGAGCGTCTCATAGGCAGCGGTCATTGTCACTTCCCCCTCGGTCTCGGCGGCCGTCTGTGCGCCCAGCACCGCCTTCCGCAGGTCTCCGTTACCGTAGCCGGCAAGATACTCAAGCCCGTCGCCGTCGTACTCCACCCCAGCGGCCTTGACGACCCGTTCAAGCGCGGTCACGGTCTCGCCGTGGTCCGGGGCACGGACGGGGACTGAGAAACACCGCGACCGGATCGGGGGGATGAGCTTCGATGGCTGACGGGTCGCAATGACGAACTGGGTGTTAGCCGCATACCGTTCCATCACGCGGCGCAGCGCTTGCTGGAAGTCCTCGCGGATCGCCTCGGCGTTGTCGAGCAGGACCGTTTTGTACTGCCCGGAGACAGGCTGGTAACTCGCCGACTCCTTCAGTACGTGGTTGATCATGTCACGCTTCGACATGCTTGACCGTCCGGTAAGGAAGGGGGCGAACCGTTCGTCGTTGCGGATCTCTTTTTTCGTCCGATCGAAGAAATCCGCGACGTTCAGTTCAACGAAATCGTTGTCCGGATCATCGTGGGCCTCGCGGGCGAGCGCGCGCGCCGCTGCCGTTTTCCCTGCCCCCTTCGGGCCAAAAACGACGAGATTCAGCGGATCCTCGCGTGCCTCACGCAGGTAGTCACGCACATCAGACTGGGGAAGGTCCGCAACGGTGGGAGCGTACTCGTCGGTCCACAGCGGCGCCTGCATCCTTGTCCGAGTGTGGGGTCCCGGGGGTATGAACGTGGCTCTTGGCGATGGCCCGGTCCCGAGCTCTATCGAACAGGGATGACTCGGTGGCGTTTGCTAAGAGTCTTTGTCTCGCGCCCTATAACGGCCCCACTAAGCCGGGGGCTGCAGGACCGAACTGTCTCAGCCATGGGCGCTAAACGTGGTAGAAAACGGAGCGACCGGAGAACCCGACCATCACGGGCGGTGGGAGCAAGTCGTGGGTGCGGTCGGCAGTGTGATTTCTCACAAGATCACGCGAACGTGATGGGCCGGTCGGGAGCGTTGGGGACGCTGACCGCCAGCGAGGCCACCGACGCACGGACCCGCTCGGTTCACCTGTGCTGCGACCAGAACCGCTCCAGTCCGATCGAGAGCATGTCGGGGGAGACAGGCTGGAACTCCTCGCGTTCGGGGCCTAGATACTCGCGAACCGAGTCCCACGAGTCGCGGGCGTATCGCTCGTCTAGGAGCACCCGCACTCCGACCTCCTCAGGGCCGCGGATGACGCGACCGACCGCTTGACGCGCTTTCCGCACCGCGGGCACCGTCAGGGCCGTTTCGAACCCGTCCCCGAAGGCGTCATCATACGCCGTCCGCACGGCCCGAGTCCGTGGCGATGCGGTGTTAATAATGGGGACACCGCAGACAACGGCCGCGGCAAGGCGGTCACCGCGGTAGTCGACGCCTTCGGTGAGCGTTCCCCGCAACGAGGTGACGAGTACCTTCCCCTCTCCACGGAAGAACTCGGTCTTCAAGCGCTCGGTGGCGTCATCGCCGCTTGACTCGTCGATGAGGACTGGCTTCTCGAGCCCGGAGAGCACCCCGGCGGCCCACTCGGCCTCCGCGTAGGAGGGCATCCCGACGAGGACGTTTCCCTCCACCGCGGCGACCTCTCGAAGGGCAGTTGCGTAGGACCGCCGCACGGCCGTCTCTTCACTCGGGGGCCCACGGTTCGCGTGCGTGAATTTTGGCGTTGCAACGGCGAAGGACGCTCGGTTCTCGTCGGGAAACGAAAGCCCGTAGGCACGCCGCTGGACCGGGCGGTCATGGGCCTCGCGGAGCTCGGCGAGGCCCGTCACCTCCTCGAACACATCCAGCGGGGCGAGCGTCGCGCTCATCAGGACGCCACCGCCGAACTCGCCGAGTCGCTCAGCGATTGCGTCGCCGGGGACGCAGTTGTGGACCGCGAGCCGGGCATTGTACGCCCGCCGCCACGAGTCGCCCGGTTCGGTCTCGTCCCACGTCCGGTCGAGTTCGATCTCCCGGAAGTAGCTCGTGTGATCGGTTCGGTACCATGCACCGAGCAACCGGCCCACCGCAGGCGCGGCGCGTTGTTTGTCCTCCCCGGCCTCGTCGTTCAGGATCCGAGCGACGACGGCCCCGACCGTCTCCGCGCGGGACCACACCGCGTCCGTGTAGCCCTGGTCGCGCGCCCACGCAGTAATGTCGTCCTCGCCGGGTTCTTCTGGGTCGCGCAGCGGGATCTCGTCGTCACGGAGGTCGGTGAGATCGGTGCGCCAGCCGCGGTGTTCGCGGTCGAGGTGGGCGGTGACGCGGCGGTCGAGTTCCCCGCGGAGCTCGCGGATGAACGCTCGGAGGGTCGCGAGTTCGTCGGTTGAGACGTCGGCGTCGTCAAGCTCCGCGCGAATGCGGTCGCGGGCGTCGGCGAGGCCAGCAGTCGTACGCTTGGCGGCGTCCTCGCCCAGCGTGAGCGGTTGGACCACGCGCGCGAGTTCGCTCTCGGCGTCACGGAGGGTGGCATCGCCGACCCGGTCGGAGACGAGCTCGCGCACGCGAGGTTCGAGCATATGCGCCTCGTCACAGACGACGAACGTCTCCGCGTCGAGCAGCGCACTGGTGAATGACCCTACCGTAGTCGGGTCAAACGCGTGGTAGTAGTTGCCGACGACGACCTCCATCCGGGGAAGCATCGCACCCATCATCGAGTGTGGGCAGGTGCCGTGGCTCGCGGCACGGCGGACGAGGTCCGCCCGTTCGAGCAAGCCGACATCGGTGAAGTCGAAGGGCACGGCCTCGCTGGGGTCACCCTCCTCGGGGAGGTCGTCGAGGTACTGTGCATAGAACGGGCAGTATTCGACGTCGGTCGTCCCGTCCTCGTACTCGACCGTATCCGGCGGATACGGCGTCGGTTCGTCCATGACCTCCAGATACTGAGCGGTAGAGTCGCCCTCCCCTGTGGCCCGCCCGGAGTCTGCCAGTCCCACTTGCTGGCTCCGCGCGCGGCTCGCGAGCGCGCCCGCCGTCGTCTCCTCGGTCAGCCCACGGGTGCGGTCGCGCAGTCCCTCGCACCGTTCGTAGACCGTCTCATCGTCGATACCCGCCTTCCCTTCGATGTTGTACGGGCAGACGTCGGCCTTGCCGACGAGCGTGAGCGCGGAAACGGGATCGTAGTCGTCGGGGAGATTCGCGTTGATCGTTCGAAGGTCCTGTTCGAACTGGCGGAGCTGCTGTTTGACGCTCGTCAGGACGAACACCCGCTCGAAGTCGGAGTCGGGGTCTCGCACGAGATGGAGACCGGCGGTAAGCGCCAGCATCGTCTTCCCGGTGCCACACGCCCCCTCGAGGGCGACGAAGCCGCCGTCGCGGGCGGTCTCGACCGCGGCATCGATGCCGTCCTGCTGTTCGGGGTACGGCTCGTCGTGCCCGAATAGGTCCCGCCAGTCGTCGCCCCTAGTCACGTGCTCGGGGAGCAGCGGCGCAGCCATGAGGGTGTCGGAGTCGGGCCTGTCGTCCGAGGTGTACCCCCCGGCGGAGTGGGTGAACGGCTCGCGGCTCCGCTTGGGCTACGCGTCTTGGACCGTCCACGTTTAAGACGCCGCGAGCCGGCCACACGGTATGGACTACGCGCTCGACATCGAGAACGCGCCTGCGACTATCTCTGGGGGGACTGGGGTGCTGCTCATCCATCCCTCGACCGGCGAGACGGACCGCATCGACACGAACTTCCTCATCACTGACACTGACCACCGGCTCGTCGTTTCCACCCGAACCACCGCCCGCGAGGTACAACAGAAGCTTGAATACTACGAGGTGGACCGCGAGACAACGGATATCCTTGATACCCTCTCCGTCGAACGAGGGTACTCGCGGCGCTCTTCGGAGAGCGTCCACTACGTCTCCTCGCCCGACGATACTGACGGTATCGTCGCGAAGGTCGCGGAGTTCCTCGAGAACCACGAGGGGAAACTCCGAATCTCGTTTGACTCCATCACTGAACTGGCCTACTACGCCGACGAGGACCGCGCCCGCGATGCTATCGAGCGCATCCTTGATCTCCTCGAAGCACACGACGCAGTCGGTCTGTTCCACCTCGCCGAAGAGGTCCACGACGAGGAGGTAGTCGCCGGGTACCGAGCACTGTTCGACGCGGTGATCGAGCTCGGCGCGGACGGCACGGTCACCGCGGAGTTCTGAGGGCGGCCGTTCGGTTACGACTCCTCGTTCAGTTTCTCGAAGGTCGTCGCCGCCCACTGCACCGCGTAGCTCGGTCCGTGGTGGGCGTACGCCGACGTGTCGAGCGCCGCGAACGGGGCCGCGAGTGAAGGGACCTCACGGTCGGCGCCGCGGTGGCGGACCGCAGCACAGGCGAGTTCCGCGGCGGCCGCGAAGCTCGTCTGGCCGGTGGCTACCTCGCGCGCCAGCCCGTCGAGACGGGGCTGGAGCCGATCGCCGGCGTCGACCCACGCCGCGTGGAGGTCGGGATGGGTGTCGGCCCACCCTGCAAACGTCTCGCGTGTGTGGAGACCGACGTAGGCGTCGTACAGTGCGTTCGCGAGCTGGTAGCTGTCGACTGACGACAGGGGTGTCGCGGCGACGAGCTCCGGGTACGAGTCGCGGAAGAACCCAAGGAAGTGCTCCGGGAGGTCGGTCCCAGCCTCAACCAGCGCCGTCGCGACGAGGAAATCGACGAACGACTGGGGCGAGCCGGCGAGTCGCGGCTTGACAAGCACCGTTGGCGGCTGGGTCTGGTGGGTCCAGGTCACGCCGCCGTCGCCCGGGGCGCCGATGGTGAACGTCTCGGAAGCGAGCCGTGAGAGGAGTTCGGGAGGCTCGTCGGGAAGCCATACCGGGTCGTACGCGACGGGGTCGAGGGCGTCAACCCGGAGTCCGAGCTGTTCGGCAACAGCGGGGTCCAGTGTCTCGAAATCGCGGTCGACGTCGAGTACGAGCGCGCCTGGGGCGTGGACCTCCCGAACGGCGGCGAGTTCGCCGGCGAGGTCGCGTTCCTCGAACACGTCAGATCGCGAGGGCAACGACGAGCAGGAGGCTGAGCAGCCCCGCGGCGCCGACGGTTCCGAGGACGATCTTGGTCGCTTCGCTCATTGCTCCGCTCTCGGAGGCGACCGGATTAAAAGCCTTCAGTTCCCGCCGGGCACGCGGGTTTATTCTCGTCCGGCGAGCACTGGGCGGTATGCAACGACTTCGGGTTGAGTCGGGGACGGGGTGGGAGAA
Source organism: uncultured Halobacteriales archaeon (assembly GCA_964478805.1). Classification (GTDB taxonomy): domain Archaea; phylum Halobacteriota; class Halobacteria; order Halobacteriales; family Haloarculaceae; genus Halosegnis. The sequence goes on from CAYZJQ010000025.1 coordinate 19,455, forward strand.
CCGCGTCGGCTACTCGCGGGCCATACGGGTCGGCGACGGTGGAGTGGGCGACCACGTGCTCGTCGCCGGAACGACAGCGACTGACGAGGAGGGCGCGCCGCTCGTCGACGCCGACCCGGCCGAGCAGACCCGGGTCGCGCTCGCGACGGTTCGGGACGCTCTCAACGAGGCAGGAAGCGGTATCGAGGACGTGGTCCGGACGCGGTTGTTCGTGACCGACATCGATACGTGGCCCGCCATCGGGGAAGCCCACGGCGAAGTGTTCGGCGACGTCCGTCCCGCGAGTACGATGGTCGAGGTGGACGCGCTCGTCGAGCCAGGGTTGGTCGTCGAGATCGAGGCGGAAGCTGTCGTCGGTGCCGGAACTGAGTGATTCGATCGGGAGCCCTGAGCCGCTGGCGCGTGGGTGCGCCTACCGGTCTTCGCGGTCGCTCATCCATTGTTCGGGCACCTGAATGACGTAGCGACCGTTCTCTTGGAGTGCGATGATATACTCGTCGCGGTCGTACAATTCCATCAGGTTCAGCTCGTACTGACCGGGCTCGAGGATCTTGATCGACTCGAACTGGTCGTTGAGCTGCTCGCGGAGTTCGGCGAGATCCGCTTCTTCGCCACTCGGTTCGGAGACGACGCGACCGTCGGCGTCGGGGCCGGCGGTGCCAGTCGAAGAGTCAGCCGTGGCCTCACGTCCCGGGTCCGGTTCTGACTGTCGCTCATCGGGTGACGGAGTCGTATCAGGATCGGCGGCGGCGTCGACCTCGGACTCGCTTGCAATCCCGCTGCGGGCGTCCGATTGCGCGCGATCCTCGGCGTCCTCGACCGCGTCGGCCGTCGCTCGGGCGTCCGCGTCGATGATGCCGTCCTCGTCGACCGACGGGTCGTCGTCGGTGTCGTCGGTAAAGCCGCCTTTCCGGATGGGGTCAGCCGCATCTGAGGAGTCAGGCCACGGTGCGTCCGGGTCCGGTGTGGTCGTGTCGGGGTCGGAACTATCGGCGGGATGAGAGGCGTCGGCCGTCGCGCCCTCATCGGCCGCCGGTGAGGGCTCCGAGCGGGAGTCGTCTCGAGGTGAACGGTCAGGGACGTCGGCGTTCGGGGCGGCGTCATCGGGATCCCCAGAGACGAAGTCGCGGACGCGGGTTGCGGCGCGACCGACCGTCGAGGCCGTACCGCCCGGTTCGTTCGAATCCGGTGGGACGTCGTCATCCGGTGACTCGTCGGGAACCTCGGTCCCCTCGGGATAGAACTGGAACTTGTTGCCGCCACAGTCGGGGCAGCCGCCGAGCATCTCCTTTGAGCCGTCGGCGAACGTATACCCGCAGGCGGTGCACTGGTGAGGCATCGTGGATGGTGTGGGCGTCGGTGGTGTGGTAAGGTCTCGGTGGCCCGGTTATTGCTGTTTGTGGATGAGCGTGCTGATGAGGTTCTCGTCTTTGTGGAGCGTCTCGATCCGATTGGCGGGTCCGATGACGGTGAGTTTCCCTTTGCCCGACTTCCCCATGAGTTTGCCGAGTAGGCCCGTGTCGCCGCCACCAGTCGGGTACGTCTCGATCTCGATGCCGGTGAACCCGTCCGGGCTGATTTCGGACATCGTCACTTCGATGAGCTTCGACTCCTCGTCTGGTTCGAGCCCCTGTTCGAGAATGACGATGTTGCCGTCGTGGACACCGTCGAGGATGAGTCGGATCTTCTCCATCGTGCGGAGTCCCTCCATCCGCTCGGCGCTGATCATGTCGATTTGAACGCCGCCGTCGTCCGGGTGGTGCGTCTCGGGCATTATCCGAAGCACTCCGCGATTTTGTCGTACACTTCGTCCATGTTGTCACCTTCAAGCGCAGAGAGCGGGATGGTCTCGTGCTGAGGGAAGGCGTTGCGGATACGCTGGACGGATGCGTCCTCGAGGTCGGTTTTGTTCGCGAGGATGAGCACGGGGAGCTCTTGGCTCTCGATGATGCCGATGAGCATCGTGTTCACCTGCGTGAAGGGGTCCGTCGAGGAGTCCAACACGTAGATGACGCCGTCGACATCCTCGCGGAGCCAGTGCATCGCCTCGGCGACGCCCTCGGTGGCCTCACGGGACCGGCGGACGGCGTCGTCTTTCTCCATATCGTGTTCGAGAAACTCCGTGTAGTCGACCTTCGTCGTCACGCCCGGCGTGTCCACGATGTCGATGGTGACCGTGGAGCCGTCGCGCTCGATTTCGACGTTTTCCTTTCTGCGTGCGCGCCGTGTCTCATGTGGCACGTGGCTCTCCGGACCGACGGCGTCACCGTGTTCGGTCCAGTCGCGTGCGATGCGGTTTGCGAGTGTCGTTTTGCCGGCGTTTGGCGGACCGTAGATACCGATCCGCTTTGACTCCTCTTCGGCGAACAGCGTTGATGCAGCCCGTGCGATGGATGATTTGAGGTTTGTAAGCAGTCCCATCCTGTTCCTCCCGGCCCCGGAGTCGGGGCTTGCACGAACAAGCCGGGCCGATTCACTTAAGACTACGTCAGACATATATAATAAATCCGATATCTGCAGTTGAAGCGCAGGAGGAGCCACTGAGGGATGGTTTCCTCCTATCAATTTTTCAGAACAGCGGTAATCAGGGGACGAGGGCAGGAGTGGCGGTCCGTCTCAGCGGGTTCCATCGGAAGATGTGCTGGGCGAGTGTACACGGGAGCGACCGGGGACGAGGAGGTGGAATGCAGTGTGGGGGGGCAGTCAGCGGGGACGGCGACACGCTCGGTCGGCGCCCGTCGACGGGAGGAACTGGAGAACAAGCGGAGAGAACTGGAGGGAGGCGAGAAGAGGACAGGGGAGGGGAAGGCAGTGAAACGGAGAGGGGAGCGAAAGCCCCCCACCCCTTCGTTTCAAGTGGAACGGAACACCCCCCGGGACTCACCGCGTGCGTGAGAGAGTCGTGTCGTCAGAACGAGAGGAGAGAACCGCGGGACGGTAACCGAATCGAGCGTCTCTAGACAAACATTCACTAGCCCAACTAATTAATTAACGAGTTTAATAGATGTTTTTTATTCTTTCCTGTTGCGGTTGCTGTTTCTGAGTATTAGTATTAAATCTTTCCCAGGAATAGCTGCCTCCAACGTCTCGCTTCACCCCCACCCCGTTTTTCTCCCGTTCCACCTGAAACGAAGGGGTGGGGGGGTCTGTGGGGGCGACACTTGTCGTCCTGTCACTGACTCCGCCCGTTGAATCTCCCCCACTTTCGGGTCCGGACTGTTCTCGGCCGCACGTCTCCCCCGACACAGCTCCCGGCATCGCGGTCGGGGCTCTCGTCTGTGGTTGACCAGCGGAACTGTCCGATTACCTACGGTACGGGTCCGTTCCAACTCACTCCCGATTCGTTCCCGATTAAGTTCACTAAGCCTACACATCCTGCAAATACTGTGATACCTGTTCACAACCGAAATCTTTAATACTTTTTCAACCAGCGTTTCTGGTGGTTCAACTGCACAGGCGCCCATCACCGGAATGCGCGAAAACGGTCACTCCGGTGTCCGAGCGATAGATTCCTGGGCGCGTGACGCGAGTCTCCACATGAAATGGAGGGGTCCACTTTCGAAAATGACAGACGCAAATGACTCATCTGAGTCGGCTGAGGGCGCCGATTCACGGCGGGTAGAGACTGGCGTGGATGCGACCAGTCCTGGCGCGGAGGACGACGACGGACACGCCGGCGTCGGTCCTGACTTGGACGAGGTACTTCTCGACGATGTCGACGGAGGTGACCCGGACGAGGCCTCACAGGGCCTGTTCGACGACCTCCTCAGCGGCCAGCCAATCTTCGAGAACAAGGAAGTTCTTCGACCGTCGTACACGCCCCGCAAACTCCCACACCGCGAGGAACAGATCAACAACATAGCGACCATCCTCGTCACGGCACTCCGGGGGGACACCCCCTCGAACATCCTCATCTACGGGAAGACCGGGACCGGCAAGACCGCCAGCGCGAAGTTCGTCAGCGAC